>NZ_SCTN01000347.1 GCF_004297345.1 Aquabacterium sp.
GTCGAGGTTGATGACCTGTGCGCTGGGCGGCTCATCAACGGGGCTGGATGCTGCAGATGCACCGGACGCCGGCGTGGCCACAGCGGCACGCTTCGTGGCAGCCGGGCGGCCCGCGCCGATCACATGGCGATAAGGCGGGTCAAAGAAGAAGTCATCCAGCGGCACACTCAAAGGCGTGCGGCGCACACCCAGGTAGCCCGTTTTGGCGATGGCTTCGCCCATGCGGAAGTCGTGCACATAGCCATCGTGAATCGGCTCGGCCTTGGTGTTGTACGAGATCTCCCACAACTCGGGCAGATCCTTGAGCGCGACGATGAAACTCTGGCGTGGCGCAGCGTCGTACACGGCTGATACGCGAGAGGTCTGCTTGCCATCCAGGCTGGTGGCCGGGTAGATGCGCACCAGGTTCAACTGCGAATCAAACAGCACCACATTGCCCGGCAGGTAGTTGCCTGCCAGCACCCATTGGCCATCGCCCGATACGGCAACGTTGCGCATGTTCAGGCCTGCGCGCACTTCAGCGACCACGCGCAGTTGGTAGAGATCGTATTTGGTGATCCAGCCATCGCGTGAGCCGAAGTACACGAAGCGACCGTCCGGTGAGAACTTGGGGCCGCCGTGTAGCGCATAGCGGCTGGCGAAGCGGTGGATGACCTCCAGCTTGTCGCCATCGACGATGGAAACATGGTGGTCGCCGCCTTCCACGACCACGAAGAGGTTGAGCGGATCAGCCTTCCAGGCGGGCTTGTCTTTGGCCGTGGGCGCGGGCTTGTTTTCCGTGCGGGATAGGCGAATATCGGATTCAGCCCATGAAGGCGTGGGCTCAACAGGTGTGTAGATCCAGGTGGCCAGTTGATTGATCTGGGCTTCGCTGAGCTTGTCGCCAAAGGCCGGCATCTGGGTTGCCGGGCGTCCGGATGTGATCACTTTGAGTGCTTCGGCCTTGCGAAGGCGTTCGAGACTTTCAGGAAGCAACGCGGGGCCCATGCCGCCTGTGCGCTGTTCGCCGTGGCAGGTGGCGCAGTGTTGCTGGAACAGTTGATGCGGCGCGGCGATCGGGGCAGCCGATGGCGTCGTTTGCGGGCTTGTTGCGCTGGCAGGCGCTTCGGGGGCGCTGGCCTGGGTTTGTGCCGCGTGGCTCATGTCCCAGCCCATCAGCAGCATGGCGGCGGCGAGCAGTACGCGCCAGACAATGTCGGTACTCATCATGCCTTGTGCTTCTCAGTATTTGTTCATGGCTCTGTGGCCATGTGCGCCACGATGGGGATCACGCCTGGCTTGGTGGCCTGTGATGCAGCCGATTTGGGGCTGCTGAATGGCGTAACGGCCACGCGTGTGGCGGCGCCTGCGGGATGCAGGCCGATCTCCTGATCGTCCAGATAGCAGCCTGGATCCTCGGCCCACGGGTTGCCGGTGACTTGCTGCGCCCGCACCCTGGTGTTGCCGCCACACAGGTCCAGATGCACACAGCTTGCGCATCGGCCTTCCACGGGGCGAGGCTGGGTCTTGAGACCTGCCATCAGGGGATCGCTGGTGTCTGACCAGATCTGCGAGAAAGGCCGCTGGCGCACATTGCCCTGGCTGTGGTGCCACCACATGGTGTCGGGGTGCACGTCGCCCAGGTTGTCGATGTTGGCGATGTGCAGGCCTGATGCGTTACCGCCCCAGGCGCGCAGGCGTTCACGCAGGGCCGGTGCCCATTGCGGCATGTGTTCGCGCAGCCAGGCCAGCAGGTAGGGGGCGTCGGCGTCGTTGTTGCCGGTCACGTACTCTTCGTCTCGGCCTTCCAGTGCGGCTTGCCAGGCGGTGCGGAACAAGAGGTCCAATGCATCGCGCGTGGCGCTGAAGTGCGCATCCTTGGCGCGGTGAATGTTGCCGCGGCCCGCATAGTTCAAGTGCGAGAAGTAGAACTTGCTGATACCTTCGTCGCGCATGAGTGTCAACAGGGCTGGCAGATCGTGTGCGTTCAGGGCCGTCATCGTGAAGCGCAGGCCGAGCTTGACGTCGTGGGCCTTGAGCAGGCGCAGCGCGTTGAGCGAGGCATCAAACGCGCCTTCCAAGCGGCGGAACTTGTCGTGTGTTTCGCGCAGGCCGTCCAGGCTGATGCCCACGTAGTCGAAGCCGACTTGCGCGATCTTGTCGGCCATAGGGGCATCGATCAGTGTGCCGTTGGTGGACAAGCCGACGTAGAAGCCTTGATCACGCGCACGCTCGGCGATGTCGAACAGATCCGGGCGCAACAGCGGTTCACCACCTGAGAGGATCAGGACGGGCACGCGGTAGCCCTTCAGATCGTCCATGACATGAAAGACTTCGTCCGTGCTCAACTCGCCTGGATAGGCGTGGTCGGCCGACAGTGCGTAGCAGTGCTTGCAGGTCAGATTGCAGCGACGAGTGAGGTTCCAGATCACGACGGGGCCCGGTGGGCCACCTGCGCGCCGTGGCATGGGGTAGACGCCCTGGCTTTCGGCCTGGGCCACTTCGCGCAGGTATTGGGAGATGCGAAACATGGCGGGCTCCTGGTGTGGGCGCTGTTGTTGTTGACGGTGTCGGTGTCTGGGGCGATCAGGCCGAAGCCAGACGCAGACCGGTCTTCTTGAGGATGGCCGTGCTGTAGAGGATGTCGAAGCTGCGGCAGGCGTCGGCCAGCAGGCAATGGATGCGCATGGCTTCGCGCTCGACTTCGCTGCGGCTGTGGCCGTGCACCATGGCAAACAGGTTGTAGGGCCAATCCGGCAAGGCACGTGGGCGGCGGTAGCAGTGCGACACGGTAGGCAGCGCACCGATCTTGGCGCCCAGCTCATCCACGCGCTCGTCATCCACATCCCATACCGTCATGCCGTTGGCGGTATAGCCCAGCTTGTAATGGTTGGGCACGGCACCAATGCGCCTGATCAGGCCTTCATCGAGCATGCCGGCCATGCGCTCGCGCACCACGGCTTCGGTCACGCCCAGTTGTTCGGCCACCGCCGCGTAGGGGCGTGGCACAAGGGGCAGGCCGCCTTGCGTGGCGGTGATCAGGCGACGGTCGAAATCAGTGAGCGACATGAGGCTCTCCTTGGGGGCGTGTCCGTGCCACATATTGCTTGGCCAGCGCAGCCTGGGCGCTCAGCCGCAACTCGACGAAGAACTCGCGTTCTTTCGGGAAGGCATACACATGCAGGCCGGTTTCGGCCTCGATCTGGCGACAGGCCTGGTTGACTTGCTCTGGCGTTTCGCCCGCCACGACAAACCACATATTGAGCTGGTGGGTGCGGCGGTAGTTGTGTGCCACGGCGGGCAGGGCGTTGACCTGTGCAGCGACGCGGTCGAAATCCGCTTCGGGCACAGCAATGGCCGCCAGCAAGAACTGGCCGCCCGCCTTTTCAATCTGGAACAAGGGCCCGAAGCGCGTCAGCAAGCCGCTGTCGAGCAGCCTTTGCAATCGTTGCAGCACATCCGCTTCGCTCAGACCCAGGTCTGCACCGACATCGGCATAGGGGCGCTCGCTCAAGGGCAGGCCGCCATGCAGCCTGTCGATGAGCTGTGCATCGGTGGGATCAAGCAGCTTGTTCATGCCCGGCCTCCTGCCATGAAGGTGCGGTTTGCCCGCGAAAATAGCGACCACCGGTTTGCTTGTAGCGCAAGCCGCTGAAAAGGGTCTGGCGAGGCCGACCCGTCAGGCCGGCCTGGGTGATGGCGCGTTCGATGATGGCTCCCACAGTGTCGCGATCCTGGCCATGCACCATGAAGTACAGGTTATAGGTCCAGTCACGATGGCGTTCCCGGCGATAGCACAAGGTGATGCCATCTTGTGCCGCCAGCCGAGCGCCCAACTCATCAACCAGTTCATCGGGCGCATCAATCACGGTCATCGCATTGGCGCAGATGCCCAGGTCATGGTGACGCACCACCACGCCAAAGCGACGCAATGTGCCTTGAGTCAGCCAGCGATTCAATGTCTGGCGGATGCGTTCAGCTGGCCAGCCCAGCGCCTGGGCCCAGGCGTCATAGGGGCGTGGGATCAGAGGCAGACCTTCTTCCACCAGTGCGGCCAGCCGTTCGTCTTCCACAACCACAGGCACGGCGCGCTGCCGTGTGGCCGGGGTTGCCTCTCCGGGGTGGGCGGCTGGCCTGGTCTGGCGCAGATCGAATCCCAGATCGATGCGATAGGGGCGAACCATGGGCAGGCGCAGTGCAGTCAAGCCTGTGCTCTGTTCGAGCTGATCAACCTGTGCATGCACGGTGGGCCTGTCGCGTCCTGTGATGACAAACCACATGTTGTAGCGGTGCTCGCGTTCGTAGTTGTGGTTCACGCCGTCAATGGCGTTGACCAGTTCAGCCACGGCTTGCATGCTTGCGGCTGGCACGGACAGTGCGCAGAGCATGGCTGCGCCGCCGGCACCCGCGCCCCAAATGCCGCCAATGCGGCTCACGCTGCCTTCCTTGAACAGGCGCCTGTAGGTGCTCAACACCGTGGCTTCATCGCTGCCGCATTTCAAGGCGATGCCCGCGAAAGGCGCGTCGGCCAAGGGGAAATCGCGCTGCCAGTCATTGAGCAGGAGCTGGTCCAGAGCGGGACGGTCGGACAGATTCATGTCAAAACCCCATTCGTGCTGCGCGGCTGGTGAAGAAGATGCCGCTGGGTGAAGGCAGGCTTAGCGTGCCAAGGGTCTGGAGCGATTCGGTGTCGATGATGGACACGAGATTGGCATCACGTGACGAGATCCAGACGGCCTCGCCCCGTGGCGTGAATTCCATGTGCAGCACGGCCTTGCCGGGCTCCAGGGTCCGCACGATCTGTCGCGACTGCGTATCTATCACCTGTACGCGGTGGTAATCCGGCACGGCAAAGTTGACCCACACCTGGCGGCCATCCGGGCGGGCCATCACGAACACAGGTTGGCCGGCAACCGGGATGCGGCCTACTTCCTGCCAGGTGTCGGTATCGACAATCAGTACTTCGTGCCGCCCAATGGCCGGCAACCAGGCTTGCCGGCCAGCCACGGCCCAGCCACGCAGATGCGGCATCTTGTAGACGGGCAGGGCTTGCTGCCCCTTTCCATAGCCTTGCAGGATGCGACGAGCTTCGGGCTTCGGTGCCCACAGATCGATCAGGGCCAGGCCGTCTTCACCGAACAGGCCGGCGATGTAGTAGCGGCCATCAGGCGTGACCAAGGCGTCATAGGGCTGGTGCCCGATCTGGGGGAACTTCTGGACCTTGGGCAGTTTGGCGTCCGACACGTCGGCCAGCCAGATTTCATCGGCATCAAACAGAGAGAAGATGAAGCGGTGGCCAGGCAGGTCAGCCAGGCCCACCACACGTGAGCGCTTGCCGGGTGCGTATTCAGCGGGGATGTCAGCCACCAGCGCCAGGGTCTGCGCATCGAACACCTTGACGCCGCCGGGCTCGTAGTTTTGTGCTGCCACGAGCTTGCCGTCTTGCGAGATCGCACCGCCAATGCTGTTGCCTGCCTGCATGTTGCGGGCTTCGATCTGGCGGGTGAGGATGTTGACCTTGGTGAGGCCGCCGTCGCGTCCAAAGACATAGGCGTGAGCCTGATCGCGTGAGAACACCACGGAGGCGTGCGACAGGTCGCCCAGGCGGTTGATCTCGCCGAGGATGGTTTGCGAGCTGGTGTTGACCACGGCCACAGTGCCGTTGGCCCGTTCTATCACCACGCCCAGATCGCCAGAGCCCGTCGGTGCGGGGGCTGTGGCGCAGGCGGTCAGCAGCAATGAAATTGCGAAGGAGAGGATCAGGCGCACGGTCTTCACGGTTGCTTCACCTCAGGAAAGCCGCGCTGGAGTTGCTGTGCAATCCAAAGGGCATCTTGTTCATCGAGCATGCCTTGCCAGCCGGGCATCGGTGTGCCGTAGCGGCCTTGCAGGATGGTGGCCACGAGCGCGGGGATGGGGCGCTCTGCCAGGGATGTCGGGGTCAGCGCAGGGCCGAGGCCGCCTGTGAGGCGCATGCCGTGGCAGGAGCCACAGTCCTGTCTGACGATGTGGATGAGGGCTTGTTGCCTGGCTGCGGTGGGTGCTTGTTCAGGTGTCTGTGTCTGAGACCACGCACTCGCTGCTATCAGGCACGAAGCCCCCGCTGCGATCCTGATGCACGCAGCCAAGCCAGTCATGAACGGATGTGCATGGGGGCTTGGCTGCATGTTGGTCGCAGGTTTATTACTGGGTCTTCAGGATCTGATCAACGGCGCCCTTGAGGTCGGCGTCGCTGATCTTCTCGGCTGGGTGAGGTGGCATGGGGATGGGGCCCCAGTTGCCGGAACCACCCTTGCGGACCTTCTCGGTCAGTCTGGTAGAGGCTTCCTTGTCGCCCTTGTACTTGGCAGCGATGTCCTTGAAGGCGGGGCCCACCACTTTCTTGTCCTTGGCGTGGCAGGCCATGCAGCCGGCTTTGCCCATGGCTTCGTCAGGGGTGGCCATGGCTGTGGTGGCGCCCAGTGCCAGAGCGCTGAGGATCAACAGTTGTTTGATCATGATGTGTGTCCTTTCGCTGTGATCAGTAGATGTCGTGCTGGGTGTTGTTCACGTTGAAGTGGCCGGTAGGCGTGATCAGACGTGGGTCCTTGATGACCGCCTTCAGCTTGAGGGTCTTGTCATCCACCACCACAATGGCGGACTGCTTGTCCTTGGCCGACCACACGGCAAGCCAGACTTCATCGCCAGCCTTGTTGTACTCAGGTTGAACCACGCGCATGGCGCCGCCATCCTTGATGCCGGTCCATTCGGCGATCGGCAGCACGGTGTAGCCCTTGGCCAGGTTCTTGATGTCGTACACAGCCACGCTGCGCGAAACGGCTGGATCCGGGTTCAGTGGGTTGTCCACGTACAAGTGCTGGGACTTCGGATGGCTCTTGATGAAGAGTGAACCGCCGCCCTGGCTCTTGATGGTTTCAACCACCTTCCAGGCTTGTGCCTTGTGGTGTGCTGGATCCGTACCGATCAGCGAGATGGTGTCGTCACCCAGGTGACCCGTCGACCAAACGGGACCGAACTTCGGGTGTTCGAAGTTGGCACCACGGCCTGGGTGAGGGATCTTGCCCACATCGATCAGGGCCGCCAGCTTGCCTTCCTTCAGGTCCACGGCTGCAATCTTGTTGGATTGGTTGGCCGCGACCATGAAGTAGCGCTTGGTGGAGTCAAGGCCGCCATCGTGCAGGAAGCGGGCCGTGCCGATTTCGGTGGTCTTGAGCGCGTTGATGTCCGAGTAGTCCACCAGCAAGGTCTTGCCGGTTTCCTTCACGTTCACGACGAACTCAGGCTTGAAGTGCGAGGCCACGATCGAGGCCACGCGGGGCTCGGGGTGGTATTCCTGCTTATCGACCGTCATGCCGCGGGTCGCCACGATCTTGAGAGGCTCCAGCGTGTCACCCTTCATGATGGTGTACTGAGGCGGCCAGTAGCTGCCGGCGATCGCCAGCTTGTCCTCATAGCCCTTGTACTTGGAGGTGTCCACTGAACGGGCTTCCAGGCCCACGCGGATTTCAGCCACGTTGTCAGGCTTTTCCATCCATAGGTCGATCATGTTGATCTTGGCGTCACGGCCAATCACGTACAGATAGCGACCCGATGCCGAGGTACGCGAGATGTGCACCGCATAGCCGGTCTTGACGATGTTGATGATCTTCTTGGTGTCGCCGTCGATCAGCGCCACTTCACCCGTGTCACGCAGCGTGGTCGAGAAGATGTTGCTGATGTTGTAGCTGTTCATCTTCTTGGTCGGGCGCTTGTCGGGCGGCACGAGCACCTTCCAGGTGTCCTTCATCTGTGCCATGCCGAATTCGGGAGGCTGCGGAGGATCTTGCTGGATGTAGCGGGCCATCAGGTCCACATCGGCTTCGCTCATTTCACCGGATGTCATCCAGTTGGGCATGCCGGCTGGCGAGCCGTAGGCGATGAAGACCTTCAGGTAATCGGTGCCCTTGGCCAGGGTGATGTCCGGGGTCAAGGGTTTGCCGGTGGCACCCTTGCGCAACACGCCATGGCAACCCGCGCAACGCTCGAAGTAGATCTTGCGGGCCTTGTCGAACTCGGCCTGGGTCATGGGAGGCGCCTTCGGGTTGGCGCTCTGGTACATCGGCTCGTTGGCGAGTGGCGAGGTGCCTGCCTGATAGTTGATTTCAGGCTGCGAGGGCTTCTTGACATCTTCAGCCTGTGCCCCGAATGCCAGTGCCACCGTCAGGGCAGCAGCCAGTCTGGCCATGCGCGGAGTGTTCATCTTGGTTTCTCCAGTATCGATGGGGCCGGCGGACAACCTGGCCCGGTGCTGTGCCGTTAGGGTGTCAGTGGGGTGACACTTGCTTGGGGTGGCGACATACCCTCATGTAAAGCAAGGGCATGTTCGATCTGGTGGGTGGCCCTGTCCTTGAAGCAGTTCAAGAAATGAGGGGGTGTCTGCGGGTTGATGCGGATGGGCGACGGCTGCTGCGCTGGCGTTTGCGTTGCCTCAATCAAGACGGTTTACAAGGAGGAGGATAGACAGCGGGCATGATGCGCACTTGTGTGAACAAGGTGAGCGGCGGGATATGAGCCAGAGGTATGGCAAGGCCAGAATATGGGCCGTGGTGGTGGCGCTGTCGTCGGGGGGATCCGGCGCCTGGGCTGATGCCCCGAAAGATGCGTCCTTTTCGGGTGACGTGGATGGTCAATACAGCTATAACAAGTCGGAGTACACCAGCCGGCGCCTGACGTTGGCGGCCGATGTGGCCTACCTGATGCCCCAGCGCGAAGTCGATGGCGAGTTGCGTTTTGACAGGGAATACATCAAGGAAGAAGACAGCCCCCAGACCATCAACCGTGATCGCTATGACGCGAACGTCAAGTTCAAGCAGTTCTTTGATGACTCGCCTTACTACGCCTATGTATCGCCGCGGGTGCGCCACAACCGGTTTGGCTACTATCAGTCTGCCCAGGCCTTGCGCGCAGGGGCAGGGCGTAAATTTGGTGGCGATGGCAACTGGACCATCAGCGCCGAACTGGGTTCGGGTTACCGCGTGGCCCATTCGGAGGATGGTGACAACATCAGTGAAGTGCTTTACACCAGCAGCGTGAAGGCGAACTGGGATATCACCGATCAGTTGTCGATCAAGTTCAATGGCGTGCAGGAGCAAAGCCGACGCGAGACCTTCCGGACGATGGGACTGGCTTTGCGCAACAAGTTGACCAACCACATCGCCCTGAAGTACGAGGTGCTGTACCGCCGCTCTTACCCCTTTGACTCCAAAGAGCGGGATGGGGAGTTGTCGGCAGAGTTCGGCGTGGGCTATTCCTTCTGAGCGCCCTTGCGAGCTTCAGTGCGAGGTTTTCAGGGCGTAGTCGGCAGGTTTGCCCTTGAGGCCCTTGTTGACGAGGTAGCTGAAGTAGCGGCCGCCTGCTCGCACCTCCATCGCGCGCCAGCCGGGGATGCGGTAGCGCAGGGCTGTGGCCTTGTGCACGCCGGCTACGGCGCCGATCACCACTGCCCAGAGCGGGTGAGGCTTGATGGCCAGTTTGTCGGCCAGATCAGTACCGAGCAGCCGGCGTGAGATGGCCTCCAACGCACCTTGCGGCAGGAAGAACGGCGATTGCCAGGCCAGCCCCTGGTGCACTGCGGCAACCAATGTGCGACTGTTTTCATCGGGCGTCATCACGGTGCGTTGGAGCAGGTCGTACAGGCGCGCTTCATTGTCCAAGGTGTCGAGCAGCAGTGACAGATCCACGCCTTGCAGGTAGTTGCCATAGCGCCAGAGCAACTGGTAGCTGCGTGCTTCATCTTCTGGAATGACCACCCCCAGGCTGCGCATGCTGTTGATCAGCAGAGAGCTGAAGCCCAAAGCAGTCAGGCCCATTTGCTGCTGGTTGATGGGGCTGCCCAGTTCGTCACTGGGCCATTGCGCGCGCGCCATCACGTGGTAGCGGACCATCGCGTGCAAGAGGCGAACGCGGACAATGGCCTGGTGACCCGGCGCGCCCACTTCGAGTGCGCCCGCTTGCATCACGGCGTGGACCATGGTGGACGTTTCGAACAATCGCCTGACCACATCCTGCCGAAGCCGACCGGTATGCAATAGCACCTTGGCCGAACCTGGCGGCGTGTAGGTCACCAGCAGGCTCCCCAACACGAATGACGCGATGGACAAAGGCGCGCAACGCAGGAACAGTTCCTGGCCCTGGCGCATGGCCTGTGTATTGGCCCAGCTTGGCACGTGGCTGATCTGATCCATGAAGGACTTGTAGATGCCGCCGTCCTGCTCAGCCAGCTGTTGAACCTGGGAGAGCAGATCGCCGCCTCGGCGCCCACTCTGCATGAGCGTCGATATCACGGCATCGGCAAGCGGGTCGCCTTGTTGGGAGAAGTGCTGGTAGGCGTCGAGAGTAGGAAGCGGCACGATGTCACCTTGCTTGTTGTGTCATGTTGTGTGCAGCGTATTGACTCGTCTGCGCGCTGTCTTGACGTGGCTGACAAGCGCTTTTGACATCACCTTTACTCTTTTGGCACTGGGCTCAATTTGTTGACTGCGGCTGGCTTTTATCTGCGTTACCTGCTTGACGTGACCTCAGGATTGGGTATGAGCCTGTCGGGGCTCGTTGAGTCCAAGGGCGTGGTGCTGTCTGATCTGGCTGATCCCGCCTGCCGCGTGCCGCTGGATGTGATCGATGACGTCTTGCTGGAGGCAAGGCGAATCAGTGAAGCCGGGGCGCCCATGCCTTTGAGCTTGCCTCTGAGTTTGCAATTAGGCGGGGCAGTCACCCCCGTGGCACTCGATGTACTGGCCTACGCCAGCATGAGCAGCGGCAACTTGGGTGACGCCATTGGCCTGTTGTGCCAGTTCGAACCTTATCGCCTGGGCTTTGCGCAGTGCACACTCAGCGAGGAGGGCGATGATGCGGTCGTGACTTTGCATGCGCAAGGTGATGGGGCGGCGCTGCCCTTGCAGATCGAGGCGGCCATGGCCGGATGGATCGAGTTTGGGCGATGGATCACGGGCAATGTGTCTCACCCGCTGCGCATTGAATTTGAGCACGCCGCTGAAGCACCGCAGGCGCACTATGAAGCATTCTTCCATTGCCCGGTTCTCTTTGAGCGTGAGCGCAACGCGGTGCACATTGATCGTGCCTTGCTGGCGCACAAATTGGCCGCATCCAATCCAGATGTGTGCCGTCTCATGCGCGAGGAAATGCAGCGCCGCATCGAGCGCCATGCGCGTGGCGAGCAGTTCACCGTGCAGTTGGAGCGCGCCATCGAGGCTTGCCTGACAGATGGGGCTCCAACGCTGGAGCGCGTGGCCGAGGCCATGTCTCTGGAGGTGCGGGCATTTCGTGCGCAAGCCAGTGCGGCCGGGACCACCTTGAGCGCGGAGGTCGATGCGGTGCGCCAGAGGCTGGCGCGCCAATACCTGACCGGTGGCATACCGCTGGCAGACATCAGTCAACGTCTGGGCTACTCAGAGCAAAGCGCGTTCAACCGGGCTTGTGTGCGGTGGTTTGGTGTGAGCCCGGGCAGGTGGCGGGCAGAACGATGAGGCAACGATGCCTGGGGAGCCATGATCGTGGCGACCGCGACCATGGCTCCAGGCCACTTGCTGTCAATTCAACGCCTTGCGTGGCGTGCCTGACAGATCGACAGGCACGCAAACTTGATGCCAGCCAATTTCGGGTCATTGGCGAGTCTTCTGGCTTGGCCAGGCACCGTTTTCGCCTCACTTGCGCAGATGTGGTGCATCCCCCCGATTCACGGGTGGAAATTTGCATCGAACCAGCGCATTGGTGCAGTGCATCCAAGGGCGTTCACGGTGTTGCGCCGAGCGCGTCTTGTTGATACTGAAGTTGTTGCCTATGACTTGACTGCGGGTTGATCCGATAGGCAGGTCCCATCCCAGCGAGGCGGCCGAAAAATGCACATCGATCACGCACACGCCGATCACCTGTCCGAACAGGTCCTGACTGCCAGGACACGGATGCTTTTTTCGCACATTCCCATGGGCACGACGATCGCCGCGGGCCTGGGCGCCTTGATCGCGATCATGGTGGACTACATGGTCGATCAATCCTTGGGCCGGCAAGGATGGGGGTGGCTGACAGGCTTGCTCGTGCTGGCCAGCATCCACATCTCTCGCAGCATTCTGTATTTCCGCGCCAAGGACCGAGATCACCCCAGGTGGATGCGCAATATCAAGTTCAGCATTGCCGGACTGAGCATCTGGTGGGGCGCCATGCTGTGGATGTTGCCCATTCGCTCGCACATCGAGTTGCAGGCCACCTTGATCGGCACGCTCTCCGGGCTGGCTGCTTGCGGCGCGTTCATGCTGACAGTCGATCGCACGGCGGCCCGCCTCTGGCTGGCGCCCATGCTGGCCTCGGTTGCGCTGTACTGCACCACCTTGAGCTCGGTGCTGGGGCTGTTTGGTGCCATCAGCGTCACGGGCTTTCTGGGGGTGTTGTGGCTGGAGACGGGGCGCGCGGATCGCCGTGTGGGCGAGCTGCTGTTTCTGCGCTTCACGAATGACCGCATCACCGCATCCCAGGCCGTCGCCTTACGCGAGGCTGAGGAGCTCAGTCAGGCCAAGGGACAGTTCCTGGCTACCATGAGCCACGAGATGCGCACGCCGCTTCATGGCATCCTGGGCTTGTCTCGCTTGATCCGGGGTGAGCTGCGCAGCCAGGAGGCGCATGAGCGCATGAACCTGCTGGAGTCGGCCGGGCAGCATCTGCTGGGCGTGATCAACGATGTGCTGGACTATTCCCGATTGCAGGCCGGGCGCATCGAGCTGTCCCCCGCGCCTGTGAACCTGCCGGATCTGGCGCGCGAAGTGACCTCTCTGGCCGCTGTCAATGGCACGGAAAAGGGGCTGGACGTGGTGCTGGACTCCACCTTGCCGGCCGACTACATGGTTCATGCCGACGGGGGCCGACTCAAGCAGATCCTGCTCAACCTGCTGGGCAACGCCGTCAAATTCACCGAGCAAGGTCAAGTGATCATGCGCCTGCGTGAACTGGCGCATGAAGACGGTATGCCATCGCGCATCAGCCTGGCTGTGTCCGACACAGGCATCGGCATTCCGGAAGACGAACTGGCCCGCGTGTTCGATGCCTTCCATCAGGTCGATGGCCGTTACGAGCGCAAGGCAGCGGGCAGCGGTCTGGGCTTGAGCATCGCACGCGAACTGTGCGTGGCCATGGGCGGCGAGTTGAGCTGCGACAGCAAACCCGGGCAGGGGTCGACGTTCGAATGCAT
>NZ_SCTN01000348.1 GCF_004297345.1 Aquabacterium sp.
TCTCGGTCGCCTACGCCAAGGTGGACTACACCCTTGGTGGTCAGTATGCCGATCAGGATGCACACGGCTCGGCCGATGTCGCTGAGGTCAACCTCAGCTACCCCTTGATGCGTTCGCGCAGCCGCACCCTGATGGCTCGCCTGGGGTATGAATCCAAAGGTCTGACGGACTATCTGCAAGGCAACGACCTGTTCACATCCAAGAAGCACATCAACGCCGCGCTGGGTGGCCTGAATTACGAATCGCGTGACGCCTGGATGGGCGGTGGTTTCAACGGCTTGTCCGCGCAATTCCATTGGGGGCGCCTGCGTCTGGATTCCGAGTTGGATCAGGCCATTGATGCCATCCAGGGCGATCAAGGCAAGGCCGGCAGCTTCGGCAAGGTCGAGCTGCAATGGTCTCGCCTGCAGGCCGTCTCCCGCAATGTGTCGCTTTACGGCAGCCTCAGCCAGCAGTTGTCCACGCGCAATATGGACCCTGCCGAGAAGATGACGCTGGGCGGCCCGCGTGGCGTGCGTGCCTATCCGACCGCAGAAGGCGCGTCGGATGAAGCCACCTTGTTCAATGGCGAATTGCGCTACTGGATCGACCGCAACTGGACGGTCTTTGCCTTGTACGACTGGGCCAAGGGCCACCGCAATCGCGAAGTAGCTGCTGACGCGTTCAGCGCCAACGACGTGCAGTTGCGCGCAGCCGGTCTCGGCGTGGCGGCGAACTTCCCTGATGTGGTGACCGTCAAGGCCACGGTGGCCTGGCGCGGTACCCGCTTGCCGGAGACCGCACCTGGCAACGACAAGGCTCGCGTGTTCGTGCAAGCCCTGCACTCATTCTGATTCAAGAGGCATCGTGATGCAGACGAATTCCGTTTCCCAATCCCGCCGCCGTCTGGCCCGTTTGAAGCCACTGGCCGTGGCCTTGCTGTCTGTTGGCTTTGTGAGCCACGCCGTGGCCGCTGCTGGCGTGCCCAACTTGAACTGTGTGGCCGGCACCTGCAATGCCATCACCACCGAGGGCACAACTACCACCATGGGCCAGACCTCGAAGATCGCCGTTTACGAGACCTTCGATTTCAGCCTGGCCAAGGGCAACACGCTCATCAACAAAGGCGCCAAGGGTGACCTGACGCTGGTTCGCGTGACGCAGAACCCCGACAGCTTCGGTTCAGGTGCGCGCAGCTTTGTGGATGGCTCCGTGTACTCCGAGCCTACCTTCGTGCTGGTCAACCCATGGGGCATCTCGGTCAGCGGCCAGATCGTGTCGCCGTTTGGCAGCATCGTGCTGTCAGGCAAGGATCTTGATCCCAGCCTCACGCAAGACGGTTATGCCGGCCTCATGAAGGACGGCGCCCACCTTGTCTTCAACACCAACATCGGTGGTGGCTACGGGGATCCGACCGTGTCGATCAACTCGGGTGCCACGCTGCAGGCCTCGGCAGACGGCGGCAGCATCTTCCTGATTGGCGACCGGGTCAGCAACTCGGGTTTGATCTCCGCAGGGGCGGGTGGCCAGATCCACTTGCTGGCGGC
This sequence comes from Aquabacterium sp., assembly GCF_004297345.1. Taxonomy (GTDB): domain Bacteria; phylum Pseudomonadota; class Gammaproteobacteria; order Burkholderiales; family Burkholderiaceae_C; genus Aquabacterium. The sequence continues at coordinate 1,527 of NZ_SCTN01000348.1, forward strand.
GGGTTCGACCGATGTGCAACTGGGTGACAGCGGTTTCATCACGCTGGTGGCGGCCACCGACGGTGACGGTGGATTTGGCCGCGCTGTTTTCAACGACGGCACCGTCCAGACACCAGGCGGTACGGTGAACATGGTCGCCTATGGGGCCCAATCGTCCGTTGAGCATAACGGCGTGGTTGACGTGGGCAGTGCCACGGGTAATGGCGGTACCATCACCTTGTCTGCGCAGAACGTGACCGTGCGCGCCAGTGAAGGCAATGACACCGGTGCCAAGTTGATGGCTCAGGGCAGTACCGGTGGTGGCAGCATCGAGATCAACAATGCCACGGTGGCGGGCGCTTCCGAGTCGTCCAGCTCGATCGCGGTGGAAAGTGGATCGCAACTGTCGGTCAGTGCCATCGACAAGGGTGATGGCGGCACGATTCGCCTGTCCACCTATGCCGGTTTGCCTGACCAGGAAGTGCGCGACGGCCTCAACCGCGGGACACTGGATGTCTACGGTTCGCTGAGCGCACGTGGCGGTGCCAACGGTGGCAACGGCGGTGTGGTTGAAATGGCCGCCAACGTCGTTCGCACACGCTATGAGGGCCGGGGCGCCGTGACGGTTGACGTGTCGGCCGGTGGCCCGGCAGGCGCAGGTGGACTGTGGTCCTTGTACTCGCCCAGTGTCACCATCGGGCGCCAGTTGATTGGCCCCAACAACGATCCGGGTGCCACCTATGTGCACCAGGACGAAATCAATTCGGTGCTCAACAGCGGCGCCAAAGTCAGCATGTCGACTTCGTACCAGCACGATCCTGCCGTACGAGGTCGTAATCTGGTGATCGAAGCCGGTACGCAACTGGTGCGCACAGCCGGCCTGGGTGACAACGCCTTGTTCCTCCAGTCCAGTCAGGACATTGTGGTGGGCCAAGGTACCACCATTGCCTCTACCTCCGGCAAGATGAATGTGGCCATGGTGGCCGATGCAGATGGTGACGGTGTGGGCAGCGTGCGCCTTGAAGGCTTTCGCTCCCTGGATGGCAACGTCGTCATCCTGGGCGCAGGCCGGGCTCGCGCCCAGGCGGCCGAGGGCGACGCCCCCGTCACCATCAACACCAACGGCGGCGACGTGATCATCACGGGTGCAAAGGGATCGACGGGCACGCTCTCGTCCATGCCCCTGACCGACTATGCCGGGGTCGACATGACCGGTACCGTGATCAACACCCAGGGCAGCGACGGTTCGCGCGGCAATGTGTTGATCAAGGGTGCAGGTGGTGGTAGCGATGGCGAGTCCCTGGGTAACAACGGCGTCTCCATCGACACTTCCGACATCACGGGCGGCTTCATCAGCATCATCGGTTACAGCGCCGGCACCAGTGGTGTCAGCCTGAGCAACACCACGATCTCGACGGCCAGCCAGATGATCACCATCAACGGGTGGTCAACGTCGGGTGGCTTTGGTGCGCCAACCGGTGTGGACATCGGCTCCGGTGTGGTGATCAACATGGGCCAGGGCAGCGCCAAGATCCTGGGGCTGGCTGAGGGAGACGGCGCCACCGGGGTGCACATTGTCGACTTGCTGTTGACCACGGAACCGCCTTCTGCGGGCACCACCTCCACCTTCACGCTGGTGGGTGAGTCACGCGGTTCGGCCAACCCAGGGATCAAGGTCGAGACTGATGCCCCCGGCATTCGGATGCGGTCGCAGGATGGCCCTGCCGCTGCTTCGGCTGACGTGGTGATTGGTGCCAAGGCGGACGCCAACTTGGCTGCCAATGCGCTGGACCTGGGCTTGCCGAACTGGAACACGATTGGCCGCATCAATATCCGCCCCGCTGGGGTCTCTATCGACAGCGACCAGTTTGGTGTCAGTGAGGCCTTGAGCACCGCCATTCGCGTGGGTACCGGTGCCGGTTCGGCGGGTTCCAACTTCGTGGTGAACCCGGCGTGGTTCGTGGCGTCTGGTGCCACGGTCGATAACCCGGACATCACCCGCGTGGTGATCGGCTCCAGCGGCCACACGGGCCAGATCTCGGTGGATGACAATGCGCTCAGCAAGGCCGGCCCCGTCACGCTGCAGAACCAGGGCGAAGGGTCCCAGGGCATTGTCCTGGGGGCTCAGTCCATGGCCAAGCAGACCCTCAATCTGGTCACCTCTGGTCCGGTGTCTCAAACAGGGCCGCTCGCCGTCAATGTGCTCAACATCATCCCCGGCAAACAGACCGTGGTGCAGTTGAACAACCCGGGTAACCGCATCGGCAAACAGAATGTAGGTGGCGCAGGCGCGACGGTGTCGTCGCAGGCACAGCCTTCAGCCTTGAATCCGTCGGGCATCGCGGGCTACAGCAGCGTCGCGGATTTCTACTTCCAGCAGATGGACATCAGCACCGTCGTGCCGGACATTCCTCGGCCATTTGAGGGGCCCGATGCGTTGAGCGAGTTGCGCACCGATGTGTATGTGAAGGGGCAGTTCGGCAAGCCGCAGATCTGCACACCGGCCAACACAAGCGGTGCCGCTGCAGGCGGTTCCAGCGACATCGAACCGTTGTCACAAGAGTGGACCAAAGTTCGCCGTGGTGCGCAGTTGACCAACTGCTCGGGCGTGCAGGCTGACAGCAACTGTTCAGCCTTCTGATCCAGGCGCAGGACACGGGGGAATGTGGTGCCGCCAGCAACGCACCCCCCTAGTTTCTGCGCCACATCAGGATCACATGACTTTTGGCAGGTGTGAGCCCTGTCCGGCGAACCTACAGTGCGTACCATCGTCTGATGAAGCATTGAAAACGAGTCGGAACACACCATGGCCCTGATTGATGTCGATACCCTCCTGACCCCGGTTGGCGAAAGCGAGCCCTGTGGTCCGGACCTGGAATACGACAGCGCCTTTCTGGCTCTGGAGGATGCCGCACGCGGCAAGCCCGAGCAGCAGTTCGGCGACACCATCATCCCGGCTGAAGATCCCGACTGGCGCAAGGTCCAGACCCTGTCCGGCGAGTTGATGACCCGCACCAAGGACGTGCGGGTGGCCGTTCACCTGCTGCGTTCATCCACCCGCCTGCAAGGTCTGGCCGCGGCTGCCGATGGCTTGCGCCTGATCCACGGCCTGCTGACGCAGTACTGGGATCACGTGCACCCGATGTTGGATGCCGACGACGACAACGATCCCACCATGCGGCTCAATGCGCTGGCCCCCTTGGTGGATGGCGCCAGCTTCCTGGCTGATATCCGCAAGACCGGTCTGGGTGCGGGGCGCAGTGGCATCACTGGCCGCGATTTCGAACTGGCCGCAGGCAAGGCCCAGCCCAATGAAGGCGAAAGCGTTACGCCGCCTGCTGGTATCAACCAGGCCTTGCTGGAGGCCGAGAGCCAACAAGCCGGCCTGCTGGCTGCCTTGGCTGGCATGGTCGATACCGTGACCGCCATCGATGCCCTGGTGACCCAGAAGGCCACGATTTCCGGTCCTGAATTCCGCCCTTTGCGCGTGCTGCTGCAGATCATTGGTGATGCGGCCAAGGCGGCATCCGGCGCCACAGCCGGTGCAGACAATGCGGCGACAGCAGATGTGGGCGGCAATGCTGCCTCGGCGACAGGCGGCGCCGCCCACATGGCTGTGGCCACCACGGCCGGCGTGCTGCGCACCCGCGATGACGCCGTTCAGGCGCTTGAAAAAGTCTGCGAATGGATTGAGCTCAACGAGCCCTCCAATCCCGCACCCCTGCTCATCCGCCGCGCCCAGCGCCTGATGAGCAAGAACTTCATGGACATCATCCGGGATCTCGTGCCCGATGGTGTCGACACGATCTCCAAGCTGGCCGGCGTACCCAACGACCAGTATTGACAGAGACAAAAGCAAACCCGTTTTCAATGCCAGTGAAACCCAAGGAACCAGGAGCGAAGCATGGCCACCAGTAGTCAAAAGTTCATTGCCCGTAACCGCGCTCCGCGCGTGCAGATCGAGTACGACGTCGAGCTCTACGGCGCCGAGAAGAAGGTGCAACTGCCCTTCGTGATGGGCGTGTTGTCCGACCTGTCGGGCAAGCCCACCGAACCGCTGGCACCTGTGGCCGATCGCAAGTTCCTGGACTTCGACGTTGACAACTTCGACGCCCGCATGAAGTCGATGAAGCCCCGCGTGGCCTTCCAGGTGCCCAACACCCTGACCGGTGAAGGCAATCTGGCCATCGACCTGACGTTCGAGAGCATGGACGACTTCTCGCCTGCCGCCGTGGCCGCCAAGGTCGATGGCCTCAAGCAGCTGCTCGAAGCCCGTCAGCAACTGGCCAACCTGGTCACCTACATGGACGGCAAGACCGGCGCTGAAGAGCTGCTGGCCAAGGTCCTGAACGACGAAGCCCTGCTGAAGTCGCTGGCAGCCGCCAAGAAGCCCGAAGACGGCGCTCAATAAGAAAAGCCTTAGCTAGGAGTTGACGACATGTCCGAAGCACAAGTTCAAAGCGCAGCCCTGCAGGGCGTCGAGTACCAGGGTGGTGATTTCGCCTCCCTGCTCAACAAGGAATTCAAGCCTCAGAACGACAACGCCAAGTCGGCCGTTGAACAAGCCGTTCTGACCCTGGCCCAGCAGGCCCTGTCCCAGACCAAGCTGATCAGCAGCGACGTGATCGGCTCGATCGAAGCCATGATCGCCGCGCTGGACGCCAAGATGTCCGAGCAGGTCAACAAGATCCTGCATAACCCCGAGTTCCAGCAGCTGGAATCGGCCTGGCGCGGTCTGAGCTACCTGGTCAACAACACCGAAACCGACGAAATGCTGAAGATCCGCGTCTTCAACATTTCGAAGAACGACGTGGGCAAGACGCTCAAGAAGTTCAAAGGCACGGCCTGGGATCAAAGCCCGATCTTCAAGAAGGTGTACGAAGAAGAGTACGGTCAGTTCGGTGGCGAGCCTTTCGGCTGCCTGGTGGGCGACTACTTCTTCGACCACACCCCTCCTGATGTGGAGTGGTTGGGCGAAATGTCCAAGGTCTGCGCTGCTGCGCACACGCCCTTCATCGCTGCCCCTGGTCCCGGCCTGATGGGCATGGAGTCCTGGCAAGAGCTGGCCAATCCGCGTGATCTGACCAAGATCTTCACGACACCCGAGTACGCCGCCTGGCGCTCGCTGCGTGATTCGGACGACGCTCGCTACATTGGTCTGGCCATGCCCCGCTTCCTGGGTCGTCAGCCCTACGGCGCGAAGACCAACCCCGTGGAAGCCTTCGATTTCGAAGAAGACACGGCTGGTGCCGACCACACCAAGTACACCTGGGTGAACTCGGCCTATGCGATGGCCGTGAACATCAACCGCTCGTTCAAGATGTACGGCTGGTGCTCGCGCATCCGCGGCATCGAGTCCGGCGGTGCCGTGGAAGGCCTGCCTACGCACACCTTCCCGACCGATGACGGCGGTGTGGACATGAAGTGCCCGACTGAAATCGCCATCAGCGACCGCCGCGAGGCTGAACTGGCCAAGAACGGCTTCATGCCCCTGGTGCACAAGAAGAACTCGGACTTCGCCGCGTTCATCGGTGCTCAGTCGCTGCAAAAGCCCGCCGAGTACGACGATCCGGATGCATCGGCCAATGCCAACCTGGCTGCGCGCCTGCCTTACCTGTTCGCCACCTGCCGCTTTGCGCACTACCTCAAGTGCATCGTGCGCGACAAGATCGGCTCCTTCAAGGAGCGCGATGAAGTCCAGCGCTGGCTGCAGGACTGGATCATGAACTACGTGGATGGGGATCCTGCCCACTCGTCTGAAGAGACCAAGGCCCGTCGCCCTCTGGCGGCTGCTGAAGTGGTCGTCGAAGACGTCGAAGGCAACCCTGGCTACTACACATCGAAGTTCTTCCTGCGTCCGCATTACCAGCTGGAAGGGCTGACCGTGTCGCTGCGTCTGGTTTCGAAGCTGCCTTCGCAAAAGGCGGCGTGATCAGTCAGACCTCCTGACCTGGACGCCAGAAACAAGCGTTCTTTCGGGCCGACTTCGGTTGGCCCGGCTTCAACACGCCGGTGGTGTGGGGCATTGACCCAGCTCCATCACCGTCTTTCCCGGCCATCCTCTTTTCATTCGGGTCGCTCAACCAAACTGGAGAAGCATCATGGCAGTGGACATGTTCATCAAGATCGGTGACATCAAGGGCGAGTCCAAGGACGACGCTCACAAGCAGGAAATCGACGTTCTGGCCTGGAGCTGGGGCCTGAGCCAGTCCGGCACGACCCATTCTGGCGGTGGCGGTGGCGCTGGCAAAGTCAATGTGCAGGACATCTCCCTGACCAAGTGGGTGGATGCCAGCTCGACAGCCCTGATCGTGGCCGCCTGCAAGGGTACCCACATCAAGGAAGCCAAGCTGACAGTTCGCAAGGCCGGCGACAAGCCACTTGAGTACATCAAGATCACCCTGAACGAAGTGCTCGTGAGCTCGGTGCAGACCGGCGGTTCGGGTGGCGAAGACCGCCTGACTGAAAACGTCGTGCTGAACTTTGCCAAGTTCAAGGTCGAGTACACCGTGCAAGCCGACACCGGCGGCGCAGGTGCCACTTCTACCGCTGCTTGGGACATCCCCGCCAACAAGCCACAAGGCTGATCGGGTACCTGAGCAACTGGCCGACCATCACGTAGTGGAGTTTCCATGTCTCAAGCCGATATGTTCCTCAAGATCGAGGGAACCCGTCAGGGTCCGATCAAGGGCGAGTCGACCGATACCAATCACATCGACGAGATCGAAGTGCTGGGGTGGAGTTGGGGCATGGATGTCTCTGCGGCGTCGTTTGGTGCCAGTTCTGCGCGCACCACCATGCAGGAGCTGGTGGTGCGCAAGCGAGTGGACCGCGCGTCCACCGCGCTGATGTCGGCATTGCGTGCCAATGAGCCACTCAAAAAAGTGACGCTGACGGTGCGCAAGGCCGGCGGTGCTGCATCTGTGGACTATCTCAAGATATCTCTGGAGAAGGCCCGCGTCATGTCGCACAAGCTGGGCACAACCGTGGATGGCTTGCCGGACATCCATGAGGAACTGCGTATTGCCTTCTTCAAGGTCAACGTGCAGTATCAGCCCCAGACTGCAACGGGCGGCGGTGGCGGTGCCACCACCTTTGAAACCGAAATCACCCCAGCCTGATCGCTGGAGGAACCAGACACATGAACACGGTGGAAGCGGCCGAGCAGGCACTCAAACAAGGCGACCTCAAGCAGGCACTGCAATACCTGCAGGATGGCGTGCGTGCACAGCCCTCGCATCCCAAGTTGCGCGTTTTCCTGTTCCAGTTGCTGGCCGTCGATGGCCAGTGGACACGGGCGATGAACCAACTGAGCGTGTGCGGCGAGCTGGACGCTGGCACGCTGGCGATGGTCAACACCTATCGCGAGGCCATCAAGTGCGAAGCCCTGCGTGATGCCGTGTTCAACGGCCAGACCACCCCGATGGTCTTTGGCCAACCTCAAGCCTGGGTGGCGCACCTGGTGGAGGCCGTGCAGGCCGATGCCCGTGGCGATCACGCTCTGGCCACACACCTGCGTGAGCAGGCCCTGGAAGCCGCGCCCACAGTGAGCGGCGCGCTCAACGGCGAGCCTTTCGAATGGGTGGCCGATGCGGACTCCCGCCTGGGCCCCGTGCTGGAAGTCATCATCAACGGCAAGTACGGTTGGTTGCCGTTCTCGTCGGTGGCCTCGATCACCTTCGAGCCACCCAGCGACTTGCGCGACATGGTCTGGTTGCCTGCCGCGCTGGAGTTCCCCAACGGCGGTGGCACCGTGGCGCTTGTGCCCACGCGTTACGCCCCCATGCCCGAAGGTGCCGACAACCTGGTGCGGCTCTCGCGCAGCACCGAATGGCTCGAGATGTCGCCCGGGCAATACCGTGGTGTGGGCCAGCGCTTGCTGACGACGGACCAGACCGAAGTCGGTTTGCTGGACGTGCGCATCGTGACGCTGAATGTGGCGTCGGTGGCGGCGTCTGACCAGGCTGCGGCCTGATTCGCCGCTTTGGCAGGAAGTCGTCCGCAGCATGGCCACGAACGATTTGCGTGACCGCCTCCAGCCCGCCTTGCTGGACAGGCTGACCGACGACAACCCCGAGAACACGCACGATGCGGACGACCGCCGCGTGCTCAACAAGAACCAGTTGCGCCAGGCTGTGTTGCGTGATCTGAGCTGGTTGCTCAACGCCGTGCAACCCCTGGGCAAGCAGGCCGATGAAGCGCCGTATGCGGCCGAGTCGGTGCTCAATTACGGTCTGCCACCTATGTCCGGGCAACTGGCCTCGAAGGTGGATGTACCCAGCGTGGAGCAGTCCTTGCGCGATGCCATCCTGCGGTTCGAGCCGCGCATTCTGGAGCATTCATTGGTCGTCAAGGCTGTAGACGGTGGGGCCATGCTGGACGCTCACAACATCATCGAATTCGAGATCCGTGGCTTTCTGTGGGCGCAGCCCATCCCGCTGGAGCTGCTCTTGCGCACCCAGTTGGATCTGGAAGCCGGCCAGGTCAAGGTGCGTGATGGCAGCCCATCCACCATCGATGGAGGACGCCGCTGATGGATCCCGGACTGCTCAAGCTCTACAACCAGGAGTTGGCCCACCTGCGTGAAGTCGGCGCCGAGTTCGCGCGCGAGTTCCCCAAGATCGCCTCTCGCCTGACCATGGACGGCCTGGAAGTGGCCGATCCTTATGTCGAGCGCCTGCTCGAAGGCTTTGCCTTCATGGCCGCGCGCACCCAGCTCAAGCTGGACGCCGAATACCCGCGCTTCATCCAGCACCTGCTGGAAACGGTTTACCCGAATTTCCTGTCACCCGTGCCGGCCATGATGGTCGCGCGCTTGCAGCCTGATCTGGCGGATCCGGCTTTGGCCAAGGGCTTCACCGTGCCGCGCCAGTCCACCGTGACCAGCGAAGTGACGCGCGGCCAGGGCACACGCTGCACTTTCCGTACGGCACATGAAGTGACGCTGTGGCCCATCGAGCTGGTCAATGTGCAGTACTTCAGCCATGCGCCCGATCTGCCGTTGGCGCAGTTGCCCGTGGCTCGCCAGGTGCGTGGCGGCTTGCGTTTGCGCCTGCGTGTGCAGGGCGGCTTGCAGGCCAACCAACTGCCGGTGGATGCACTGTCCTTCTACATCAGTGCACCCGATGAAACGGCGCTGCGTCTGCATGAGCTCTTGACCACGGCCACGCTGGGCACCTGGTTGCCGGTTGATGCTGCCCAGGCTCGCGCGCAATGGGCTCATGCCGACAGCCTGAAGCAGCAAGGCTTTGACGATGACCAGGCCCTGCTGCCCGAGACCCTGCGTGGTTTCTCCGGGCACCGCATCCTGCAGGAGTTCGCGGCCATGCCGCAGCGCCTGATGTTTGTCGAGTTGTCGCAGTTGCGGCACCGTGTGCAGCGCATCAAGGGCAACGAGTTCGAGGTCGTCATCCTGTTCTCCAAGGGCGATGCCTCGCTGGAGTCGCTGGTGGACGCTAGCAGTCTGTCGCTGTACTGCACGCCGGCCATCAACCTGTTCCCCAAGCGACTGGACCGCATCGCCCTGAGCGCCTCGCAGCCCGAGCACCATGTGGTGCCTGATCGGACGCGGCCTATGGACTTCGAGGTCTACAGCATCGAGTCCATCACGGGCTATGGCACCGGGCGTGTGGCCGAGCAGGACTTCCACCCCTTGTATGCCGCGTTCCACACGGAAAGCAGCTTGCATCCAGCTTATTACACCGTGCGCCGTGAACCGCGCATGCTGTCGCAGCGCCAGCTTGAACAGGGTGCGCGCTCGTCGTATATCGGCAGCGAAGTTTTTGTGTCTTTGGTGGACCCGAAAAACGCGCCGTATCCAGAAGAGCTGCGTCAGCTGGCCGTATCGGCCCTGGTGAGCAACCGCGATCTGCCCATGCTGTTGCCCGGTGCAGGCCAGCGCGATGCCAGCACCGGCTCTCAGGCCTGGGCGCTGGACGCCACAGGCCCGGTCAAGGGTGTGCAATGCCTGCGCGGGCCAACACCCGTGGTGCAGCGTCTGGTGCGCGGTGATCTGGGTTGGTCACTGATCAGCCAGTTGACGCTCAACTATCTGTCCATCGCGGGCGAAGACCCCCAAAAGGCCGCGGCCGCCTTGCGCAGCCTGTTGAGCCTGCATGGCCCCGAGGGCGATGCCAGCTGGCGCAAGCAGGTCGACAGCATTCGATCCGTCACGGCGCGTCAGGTGGCGCGTCGCCTGCCCGGGCCGGGGCGCCTGGCCTTTGGCTCGGGTGTGCAGATCGATCTGGAGCTCGATGACATGGGCCTGCAAGGCACCAGCACCGTGCTGATGGGCAGCGTGCTGGAGCACTTCTTTGCACGCCAGGCAGCCATCAACAGCTTCACTGAAACGCGGCTGCGCACGCCTTCGCGCGGCATGGTCATGCAATGGTCGCCCCGTGTGGGCCAGACCGCCATCGTCTGAGCGCGCCCGCGATGAGCCCCGCAGACGAGCCCTTCTTTGATGACCTGGCGCCGCCTTCGGTGATGCTGCCAGCGCGTGCGCCCACACAGGCCACGGCCAGCGACCACGAAGCCTTGCAGCAACTGTGGGCGCAACTGAACCAGGCACCGTATGCGCACGACCTGTTTCAGGTGCTGCGCCGCATCCAGGCCCACAACCCGCAATCGCCGCGTCTCGGCGAGGCCTTGCGCCCACGCGACGAGGCGGTGCGCGTGGGGCAGGATCCCGAGCTGGATTTCGCGCCAGCCAACCTGCATTCGTTCGAGGCCAAGGATGGCCAGGTACCCCGCATCGGCCAGCGCAGCTTCGGCTTGTTCGGCCCCATGGGCCCGATGCCCCTGCACCTGACCGAATACGTGCGCGAGCGTGCCCGCAGCCATGGTGACCCCACCATGATGCGTTTCGCCGATGTGTTCCATCATCGGGCTGCGCTGTTGTTCTTCAAGGCCTGGGCGCAGTCGCGTCCGGTCGTGCACCGCGATCGTCCTTGGGACGATGATTTCTCGCGCTGGGTCAGTGCCCTGTTCGGGCAGGCTGGCAAACCTTTTTCACAACGCGACGCCATACCGGACGATGCCAAGCGCCTGCATGCTGCGGCATTGGCGCGCGGGCCTCGCAATGCCGAGGGACTGATCAAGATTTTGCAAAGCTACTTTGGCGTAGCCGTCAGCATTGAATCGTCGGTGGGCCACTGGCTGGATCTGCAAGATGAAGACCGTAGCCGCTTGCTGCCGAGCACCGCGCCAGGGCGCAACACGGCGCTGGGCCAACGGGCCGTGCTGGGCAAGCGCGTATGGGATCGCCAGTCGAACTTTCGCCTGCGCATTGGGCCCTTGAGCTACGAGCAATATCAGCGCTTCCTGCCGGGCCAACCGGCACGCAAGGCCTTGCGCGACTGGTTGCGGCAGTACCTCGGTATGAGCCTGTCATGCGAGACGCGCCTGGTGCTGCAAGGTGCCGAGGTGCCGCGTCTGCAAATGCGGCCTCGTGCTGCTGCGCTTGCCGCATCGGGCCAGCCACAGGCCCCTGCCGGCATGCTGGGCTTGAACACCTGGTTGGGCCGGCGAACACCGCACCCCGATCGTGCCGACATGCGCCTGCGCCTCGAAACGCCCACGCCTTGAACTGAATCTCGAACGAACCGAATCCACAAGGAGCCTCCCATGTCAGAAATCAGCCGCACCGCCTTATTCGGCAAGCTCAATCCGCTGGCCTACAAGGCCATCGAAGGCGCCACGGTCTTTTGCAAGATGCGAGGCAATCCCTATGTGGAACTGCAGCACTGGTTTGCGCAGATCCTGAACAATCCGGATTCTGACCTGCACCGCATCATCAAGGCCTATGAGCTCGATACCTCGACGCTGGCCTCTGACCTGACCGCCTCGCTGGACCGTCTGCCACGCGGTGCCTCGTCGATCTCCGACCTGTCCACCTTCGTGGAAAACGCCGTGGAGCGCGGCTGGGTCTATGGTTCGCTGATGTTTGGCGATCGTCAGGTGCGCACCGGCTACCTGGTGGTCGGCATGCTCAAGACGCCGACCTTGCGCAATGCCCTGGTCGCCATCTCGCGCCAGTTCGAGCGCATCCGTGTTGATGACCTGACCGAGCGCTTTGCCGAGCTGCTCTCGGCCTCGCCCGAAGCTGCGCAAAGCGCTTCTGAAAGCGGTGCCGCGCCGGGCGAAGCCAGCGACGCGATTTCGCCAGCTGCCATGGGCAAGCAGGAAGCGCTCAAGCGCTTCACGACCGACCTGACCGAGCAGGCCCGCGGCGGCAAGATGGACCCCATCGTGGGCCGTGACGACGAGATCCGCCAGGTGGTCGACATCCTGATGCGCCGCCGCCAGAACAACCCCATCCTCATCGGCGAAGCCGGCGTGGGCAAGACCGCCGTGGTCGAAGGCTTTGCCCAGCGCATTGCCCGTGGCGACGTGCCGCCCTCTCTCAAGGACGTGGAGCTGCGCTCGCTCGACGTGGGCCTGCTGCAAGCCGGTGCCAGCATGAAGGGCGAGTTCGAGCAACGCCTGCGCTCGGTGATCGACGAAGTGCAAGCCTCGCCCAAACCCATCATCCTGTTCATCGATGAAACCCACACCCTGGTGGGCGCAGGTGGTGCTGCCGGCACGGGCGACGCCGCCAACCTGCTCAAGCCGGCCCTGGCTCGCGGGCAGCTGCGCACCATCGGCGCCACCACCTTTGCCGAATACAAGAAGCACATCGAGAAGGACCCTGCGCTGACACGCCGTTTCCAGAGCGTGACCGTGGACGAGCCCGACGAGCCCAAGGCCCTGCTGATGATGCGCGGCGTGGCCTCCACGATGGAAAAGCACCACAAGGTCCAGATCCTCGATGAGGCTTTGGAAGCCGCCGTCAAGCTCTCGCACCGCTACATCCCGGCGCGCCAGTTGCCCGATAAATCCGTCAGCCTGCTGGACACCGCTTGTGCCCGCGTCGCCGTGAGCCTGCACGCTACACCCGCTGAAGTGGATGACAGCCGCAAGCGCATCGAAGCGCTGGAAACCGAACTGGCCATCATCGGCCGCGAAGCCGCCATCGGTGTGGATACCGCAGCCCGCGAAGCCCATGTCAAGGAACTGCTGGCCACCGAGCACACCCGCCTGGATGCGCTGGACAAACGCTGGGAGGCCGAGAAGGGTCTGGTCGATCGCCTGCTGGGCCTGCGTGCCAAGCTGCGCGGTGCCATCGAGCCGGTGGAAGGCACGAGCAGCCAGCTTGAGCAAAAGGGCGTGGCCGCCGCTGCCACCGAACAGCATCCCACGCTGACCGAAGCCGAGCGCGCCGATGCCCTGGCCGAGTTGAAGCAGGTGCAAACCGAACTCACCACACTGCAAGGCGAAACTCCGCTCATCCTGCCAACGGTCGATTACCAGTCCGTGGCCAGCGTGGTGGGTGACTGGACAGGCATCCCCGTGGGCCGCATGGCCGCCAACGAGATCGAGACCATCCTCAATCTGCCCAAGCTGCTGGCACAGCGCGTGGTCGGCCAGGATCACGCCATGGAGATGATCTCCAAGCGCATCCAGACCTCGCGCGCCGGGCTGGACAACCCCAACAAGCCCATTGGCGTGTTCATGCTGGCCGGTACCTCCGGCGTCGGCAAGACCGAGACCGCACTGGCCCTGGCCGAAGCCATGTATGGCGGTGAGCAGAACCTCATCACCATCAACATGAGCGAGTACCAGGAAGCGCATACCGTCTCCACACTCAAGGGCGCGCCTCCGGGCTATGTGGGTTATGGCGAAGGCGGCGTGCTGACCGAAGCCGTGCGTCGTCGTCCCTACAGCGTGGTGCTGCTCGATGAAGTCGAAAAGGCCCACCACGATGTGCACGAAATCTTCTTCCAGGTCTTCGACAAGGGCTGGATGGAAGACGGCGAAGGCCGCGTCATCGACTTCAAGAACACGATGATCTTGCTGACCACCAATGCCGGCACTGACACCATCGCCAGCCTGTGCAGCGACCCCGAGCTGATGCCCGATCCAGAAGGCATGGCCAAGGCGCTGCGTGAGCCCTTGCTCAAAATCTTTCCGCCAGCCTTACTGGGCCGCCTGGTCACCATTCCCTACTACCCATTGAGCGACGAGGTCCTGGCGATGATCGTCAAGCTGCAACTGGGCCGTATCAAGAAGCGCGTGGAAGAGCGCTACAAGATCCCCTTTGGCTACAGCGACGACGTCATCAAGCTGGTGGTCTCACGCTGCACAGAGAGCGAATCCGGTGGCCGGATGATCGACGCCATCCTGACCAACACGATGCTGCCCGATATCTCCCGCGTGTTCCTCACCCGGATGATGGAAGGCCAGCCCATCGAGCGTGTACAGGTGCAAGTGCAGGATCAGCAGTTCAAGTACGAGTTCTGACGTGTTCAATCAAGAAAGAATGGATGAAGGAGTGAGGTATGCCTAATGTGATGACCTTGTGGGCCGAGCACTACCACGGCAACTCTGTTGAAGAGTTCGACCAGATGAGCTACATCGCGCAGTTCAAGCCCGAACTGCGCGCCGGGTGCTGCATGACGCTGTGCTGCTGCTGGATCCTCTCCAAAGGCAATGTGGCCACGTTCAAGCGCTTCATCAACTCCAAGATCGGGATGAACCAGGTCAAGGGCTTCCAAGGCCTGGCTACGGCCGCTTCAGGGCCTGCCAGCGCGTTGGGGGGCTACTACTCTGGCTACATCAAGGAAATCTGGAAAATCTTTGGCATTCGTGATGACAACGAGCAGCGCCAGGGCATCAGCCGGGATGCGGCAGCTGTACGCAAGTTCGTCATGAGCGCACCGGGCTTCTATCAACTGCACTTCAAGTCCTCGGTGGCTTCCTCCGGGCACGCCATTGCCTTTGTGAATACCGGTGACGCGGTCCAGTTGTTTGATCCGAACTATGGCCTGGTGTCTTTTGGCGGCTCTCAGCGCGGCGGCAATTTCGACAACATGCTCACCAAGTTGTTCCTGCTGTTCTACCCCGATCTGAACGGCCAATGGGATTGTGTGCGCGGCCAGTTCCCTTGACTGCTGGCGTGACTTTGGTCGCTTGGCGCCATGGATGGCTTGCGGTCCACTTGGCGCATGATGCGGGCACCCGCTGCCCGTCAAGATGACCCGAGGAGTTTGCGCCAGATGAACCAAGCCACCGCCCCCCACGCCGAGTCCCGCGAAGCGCAGCAGGAACTCACATTCGATGAGGCCCTGCAGATGGCTGTTGAGCTGCATCGCAACAACCAGCTCGATGGGGCGGTGCAGCTTTACCAACGCTTGTTGCAAGCCGTGCCTGCTCACCCGGATGTTCTGCACCTTCTGGGCATGGCACATCACCAGATGGGGCGCTCCGACGAAGGCGTGCGCTTGATCGAACAAGCCATTGAAGCTCAGCCTGACTATGCCGGCTACTTCAACAATCTGGGCAACATCTACATGAGCCGTGGCGAGGTGGCCAAGGCGATGGGTGCTTATCAGCAGGCTGTCGAGCTGGACCGAGATAACGCTGATTTGCACAACAACTTGGGTGCGCTGCACAAGGCGCAGCGTCAGTTTGACGAGGCCCACGCCGCTTACGAGCGTGCCATTGCGATTGACCCGCGCCATGTGCGCGCCCACAACAATCTCGGGCTGCTCTACGCCGCCAAGGGTGATCGCACGGGCGCCATCTCTTACTACATCAAGGCGCTGGAGCTGTTGCCGGGCGACTCATCTGCCCGCCGCCTGCTGGGCACAACTTATTACGCCATGGGCCGCATTGCCGATGCCGGTGAGGTCTACCGTCAGTGGTTGGCGCAGGAGCCCGATCACCCCACGGCGCGCCACATGTACGCCGCCTGCACGGGCGATGGCGTGCCGGAGCGTGCGCCGGACGACTATGTCGAGCAAGCCTTCGACCACTTTGCAGAGAGCTTTGAGTCGGTGCTCAACGAACGCCTGAACTATCAGGCCCCGCAGCTGTGCGCAGACATGATGGCGCGTCATCTGCCGCCGCCACAAAGGCAGTTCGTGATGCTGGACGCGGGTTGTGGCACGGGCCTGTGTGGGCCGCTGATGGCGCCCTGGGCCAAGATGCTGGCCGGTGTGGATCTGTCCAAGGGCATGCTGGACCGCGCCCAGACCAAAGGCGTCTATGGCGATCTGTACAAGGCCGAGTTGACCGAGTTCCTGCACCTGTCGCCACGCCAGTGGGACGTGGTCTTGTCCGCTGATACCTTGTGCTATTTCGGTGACCTCAGCAAAGTAATCCACGAAGCCGGAGCCTCGCTCAAGCCGGGCGGCACGCTCATCTTCACGGTCGAGGCCTTGTCAGACGAGGCCGGCTTGCCTCATCAGATCCAGCCGCATGGCCGTTACGCGCATCATCGTCAACACCTCATCGAGGTCCTCAGCGCCGCCGATCTGAACCTGCTGGACATGGAGGCCGTGGTCTTGCGTGAAGAGGGCGGCAAGCCTGTCAATGGCTGGTTGATTGCGGCACGTCAACTGGGTTGATGAGATCGGTCCGGCGCCCCACGTTCGTGGGATGGACGCTGTCTGGCTCGCGCGTGAGGATGTTCCATCATGCAAAAGCAGGAGCGATAGATGATCAAGGTTCTCAAGCCTGGCGTGTCTGGCCCCATCGTCACGCAATGGCAAACTTTCTTGCGCGGGCAAGGCTATCTGATCAATGCCACGGGCATGTATGACCAGCCCACCGTCGATGCCACCATTGCGTTTCAGAAGAAGTACAAGCTGGATGTAGATGGTGCCGTGGGTAACCAGACCTACGGCAAGGCCGCGATGCTGGGTTTCGAGATCGTGGAGTTTGCCGAATCGGACGATGGTTACCCAGCCTTGCCTGATTTCCCGCCCCTGACCTCGACCGTGGCCCGCCAGGCGCTGTTCGGCCCGCTGGCATTTGCACCGGCCCCGACCGCCAGCAATCCTGAAGCCATCAAAATCACCAACGATTGGGAGCGCCAGAATCTGGTGGCGGTCAAACTCCCACAACTGGTCAAGCCCCCGATTGCCGGCGCACCTGCCAGCTCCTCCATGACCTTTCACAAGAAAGGTGCTGAGCAGCTCAAGGGCTTGTGGGCCGAATGGCAAAAGCGCAAGTTGATGCCGCTGGTGCTGTCATACGAAGGCGCGTACAACCCGCGTTTCGTGCGTGGCAAGGCCGATGAGCAGGTGCTCTCCAACCACGCCTTTGCCACTGCTTTCGACATCAACGCTGCCTACAACCGGCTTGGTGCCCAGCCTGCCACGTCAGGCAGCATTGGTTGCGTGTACAAACTGGTGCCCATCGCCCATCAGTTCGGCTTCTATTGGGGCGGGCATTTCAGCCGCCGCGATGGCATGCACTTCGAGCTTGCCAAGCTGCTCTGATGACGCGCGCCAAGTAACAACCGCTTGCAATATCCCCTAGCAGGAGGGGGCGGTGGCGGCGCCCCAGGCACCGAAAATGGGCAGACATATACCTAAAACCACTCAGGTGAGTTGTCCCCATGAACCTACCCCTGCCTGGAGGCCTTGCCGGGCTGGGCGCTGATCTCATATCGCGCCTCAAGGCGTGCCTGACGATCGGCCAGGCCACGCGCCTCATCCAGCTTGAAACCCCGCTGAGCTCCGGCACCTTGGTGGTTGAGCGCTTCACCTTGACCGAAGGTGTGCACGCAGATGAGCCCTTGTGGGCCGAGGTCGATT
>NZ_SCTN01000349.1 GCF_004297345.1 Aquabacterium sp.
GAGGACATGGCGGTGCTTCACTTCAAGGCCCGCCAACGCGCGGTGCGTGGCAGGCGGGCCGTCTGCCAATGTAGCCGATTGGCGCAGCTGGCGACAAAAACCCGGATCAAGCGGGGCGATCAGGGTGCCAGCCGCACGTCCAACTGGTGCGCCTGAACGGCGGCCACCTCGTCCCAGCCCACCTGCACGCCGATGCTGGCCATGTCGATGGTGCGCAGGCCGCTGTAGCCGCAGGGGTTGATGCGGTCGTAGGGGCGCAGGTCCATGGCCACGTTCAGCGCCATGCCGTGATAAGTGCAATGGCGCGATACCTTGATGCCCAGGGCGGCGATCTTGCCCAGGCCCTTGAAGGGATCACGTGGATCACGGGGCTCGGCCAAGGCTGCGTGGGCAAAGGGATCTTCCAGGCGCACATAGATGCCAGGCGCGCCCGCCACGCGGTGCCCGGTGACCCCGAAATGCGCCAGCGTGCGGATGATGGCCTCTTCCAGGCGGTACACATACTCCTTGACGAAGTAGCCGCGCTTGTTGAGGTTGAGCAAAGGGTAGGCCACCACCTGCCCCGGCCCGTGATACGTCACCTGCCCGCCGCGGTTGGTCTGCACCACCGGGATGTGATCAGGCCCGGGCGGGTTGAACAGCACGTGGTCGGCCTTGCCGGCCAGGCCTTGCGTGAAGGTGGGCGGATGCTGGCATACCCAGATTTCATCAGGGGTTTCGTCAGTGCGGGCTTCGGTGAAGGCCTGCATGGCCTCCATCGTGGGCAGGTAATCGACCTGGCCCAGGTTCTTGAGAATGGTCTGAGTCACCCCGCGTTTGTATCACCGAACCTGGATCGCCGAACCGCCCCGCCCTGCGTCAGGCCACACCCACACGCTGGAACAGCGCCCCAGGAAGGCGCGCCACCTGCCCCATCAGCTCCAGCTCCAGCAAGCGGGCGCCCAGATCGGCCGCCCCTAAGCCCGTGCGGGCGCTCAGGGCTTCCTGGCTGACCGGGTCATAGCCCATGGCGGACAGCACGAAATCGGGGGGCGACGAATCCTCATCGTCTCCCTGGCTATCGAGGGCGGAAGCCGTCGAAGCAGCGCGCTCGTTGATGGACGCCCCACCCATTGGCAGGCCAAGCTGCAATTCCTCCAGCACGTCTTGCGCGGTCTCCACCAGCTTGGCCCCCTGCTTGATCAATGCATGACAGCCCCGAGCCTGCGGCGAATGAATCGAGCCGGGAATAGCCAGCACCTCGCGGCCCATCTCCGCCGCCAGGCGCGCCGTGATCAGAGAGCCCGATTGCAAGGCTGCCTCGATCACCAGCGTGCCGCGCGACAGCGCCGCCACGATGCGATTGCGCTTGGGAAAATTGCCCGCCAAAGGCGCCGTGCCCAGAACGAACTCGCTGAGCATCAACCCTTGCGTGCTCATGCGCTGCGCCAGGGCCTGGTGCGCCTTGGGATAGACCACATCAAGGCCCGTGCCCACCACGGCTATCGTGCCGCCTGAAGCGGCGCCGTGATGGCCATCCAATGCGCCGCTGTGTGCCGCGCCATCCACGCCAAGCGCCAGGCCAGACACCACCGTCACACCCGCTTCGCTCAATGCTTTGGCGAAGGCATAGGCATTCTCCTGCCCCTGAGGTGTCGGGTTGCGGCTGCCGACCACGGCCACGGCCGGGCGGCTCAGCAAATCCAGTTGCCCTTGCGCAAACAGCAGCAAGGGTGGATCGGCGGCCTCCAGCAGCGCTGCGGGATAGGCTGCATCAGCCAGGCTCAACACAAAGCGCGAACAGCGGCCGCTGGCCAAAGGCAAGCCATCTGCCAGCCAGGCATGCGTGGCCTCGACTTGCTGATCCAGCCCGGCAGGCTCACGCATCAACTCGGTGGCCTCGCGTTTTGACACCACAGTGCTCAGCACCTGCGCGGACGCCTCGAAAATAGCCTGAGGTGCCCCCAGCGCCGCCAACAGTTTGCGCGCCGTACCCGGCCCGACGCGCGGTGTCAGCACCAGCCGCAACCACGCTCGCAATTCCTCCCGTTCCATGTCTTCTTTCTTTTTTGTTTGTTTGATCGTTTCAACACAGCCAGTAAAAAAGGGCAGTGCGGCCTCCACCACATCTGCCCTCATGCATCCAAGGCGCCCGCAGACGCCCTGACAAGCCCTGATCAGGGTTGCGTGAACCGGTCACCCGGCTTGACCGGATCCTGCACATTGAGGATCAACGCGTAAGAGACGCGATCGAACACGCGGAACACGAACAGCAGGCCATGACGCTCGTCAGGCAGCTTCATCACAGCACGGTCTTCGCTGGTCTTGTCCATGGCGGTCGCGCCAGCGCGCCACAAGGCCAGCACATGACCACGCTCCATGCCATCACGCGAGCCCTTGTTGATCGTCACGATCTGATTCTGACCAGCCGTGAGACCTTCGCCATAGATGGACACAATCTGGCCCGACAGATCTTGCGCGGGGGCGTGCGGCACCATGTTGGTGTACTCACGCGCCGGCACGGGCGACAGGCGATCACCCACGCCAGCTTCCTGGCGCAGGCTGGTGATGTTGAACGTCGATGGGATCACCACGGGACCACCATCGGCCCCCGTGCCTTCGGCGCCTTCGCGGGTCATCACGGCGGTACCCACATACTGCGCCTCGAAACCCAGTACCTCACGGGTAGTGGGATCGCGCAGAGGCTTGGGCTCGCGGAACATGCGGAAATCACGGCGGCCTTGCAGGTCACCGCGCACGTAGGCCGTTTCACCACGTGAGAGCACCACGCGGCCCTCCTGCGTGGCCACGATACGAGGCGCCTGGAGCAACTCCTCGCTGGTATCGAACACGACGGCCTCGTTGAAGAAGGGCTCCAGCAGGTGCACGCGCACGCTGCTGATGGCGTCATCCAGGCTGCCTTCGCGCACACGTGGCGACAGCTTCACCGTGCCACCAGCGCCGACCACCGGCTCGCCCACACGCAGGCGGGCGCGGCCATTGCTCTTGTCCAGGTACAGCATCTGCCCAGGGAAGATCAGATGCGGATTGCGGATCTGCTGCATGTTCATGCCCCAGAGTTCCGGCCAGCGCCAAGGCGTCTTGAGGAACAGGCTGGAGATATCCCACAGCGTATCGCCACGCTTGACGGTATAGGTATCGGGCGCGTTGGGCGAGAGTTCGGAGAGGGGCACGCCTGCTTCGGCCACCTTGGCTGCCGTCGCTTTTTGTTGCGGGGTGATGGGGTAGTTGGGAACGCCCTCAGCGTGAGCGGAGGACAAACTACCGGCCAGCACACCCAGCGCGGTCAGCGCCGATACACTCAGGGCACGGGTCTGACGAGCCGCGTGGAACAGCGATCGCTGGGTCATGAAAACAGTCTCCAATTACCGGCCGAAGAGATTCCCGCAGGCAGGGATGGCTCATATTCGGCAAAATCTGGTCAATGATCATTTGATTCTGCCCGTAAAACCGACACAGTCGCAATGAAAATTGCCCCGTGTTACCAGCGGTTGCGGCCCCGTCAGCCCGATTGACGTTGCGCCGCATCCACAACGTTATTGTTGATTTCCCTCTCCTCGACGCTCGCACCATGGCCCTGCTGCCCATCCTCCAGTACCCCGATACCCGACTGCACACGGTCGCCAAGCCTGTCGCCCAGGTGGACGACCGCATCCGCCAACTGGTCGATGACATGCTCGAAACCATGTACGACGCCAAAGGCGTGGGCCTGGCCGCCACGCAGGTCAACGTGCACGAGCGCCTGGTCGTGATCGACACGAGCGAGGAACGCAACAAGCCGCTCGTGCTGATCAACCCGGAAATCACGTGGGCCAGCGATGACATGCTGGTGTGGGAAGAGGGCTGCCTGTCCGTACCCACGATCTACGACAAGGTCGAGCGCCACGTGCGCGTCAAGGTGCGCGCACTGAACCGCGACGGCAAGTCCTTCGAGTTCGAAGCGGACGACGATCTGCTGTCCGTGTGCGTGCAGCACGAGCTTGATCACTTGTTGGGCAAGGTCTTCGTGGAGTACCTCTCGCCGCTCAAGCGCAACCGCATCAAGACCAAGATGCAGAAGAAGGCCCGCGACGAGCGCGACGCATGAGCAAGCTGAAAGTCGCCTTTGCCGGCACACCAGAGTTCGCCAGCGAAGCCCTGAGCGCCATCCTGACCGCCGGCTTTGAGGTACCGCTGGTACTGACCCAGCCGGATCGCCCGGCTGGCCGCGGCATGAAGCTGCAGGCATCGCCCGTCAAGCAACTGGCGCAGCAGCACGGCATCACCGTGGCGCAGCCCCACAGCCTCAAGCTGGACGGCAAGTACCCGGATGAAGCCCGCGCAGCGCAAGAAGCCCTGCTGGCTGCCGCCCCCGATGTGATGGTGGTGGCCGCCTACGGCCTGATCCTGCCGCAATGGACGCTGAGCCTGCCACGCCTGGGCTGCCTCAACATCCACGGCTCTCTGCTGCCACGCTGGCGTGGCGCGGCGCCGATTCACCGCGCCATCGAAGCTGGCGATGCCGAAACGGGCATCACGATCATGCAGATGGACATCGGCCTGGACACGGGCGACATGCTGGTGATCGAAAAGACCGCCATCCGCCCGGACGACACGACGGCCACCCTGCATGACCGGCTGGCAACGCTGGGCGGCCGCCTGATCGTGGAGGCCCTGGAGATGGCCGCTTGCGGCGGACTCACGGCCACGCCACAGCCGCAAGAAGGCGTGAACTACGCACACAAGATCGAGAAGGCGGAAGCCGCGATCGATTGGCGCTTGCCGGCCACAGAGATCGAACGACGCATGCGGGCCTTTGATCCCTTCCCTGGCACGACGTTTCAACTCCCTGGCGACAAGGGGCCGGACACCATCAAGTTGTGGGCGGCAGGCGTGGTGCCCGCCACCGGGCAGCCCGGCGAAGTACTGCACGCGCAAGGCGACACCTTGGTTGTGGCCTGCGGCGAACAAGCCCTGGCTTTGCGCACCCTGCAAAAGCCGGGTGGCAAGCGCGTCTCGGTGCGTGAATTTCTGCAAAGCGGCCCGGCCCTGCCTGCGTCACTGGCTTGAACCTTTCGGTTTGCGCCCGATCTAACTCCCGTGCCACCATGAGGTGGTGTGTGCATCATCGCGGGTCAGGAGGCCCGACAACATGTTCAACTTGATGAAAACCGCCGTCCTGATGGCGGCGATCACCGCTCTGTTCATGGCCATTGGCGGGATGATCGGCGGCCGCACCGGCATGATGCTGGCGCTGCTTGTGGCGCTGGGCATGAACTTCTTCAGCTACTGGTTCTCGGACCAGATGGTGCTCAAGATGTACAACGCCCGCGAGGTAGACGAAACCTCCGCGCCGCGTTTCTACGGCATGGTCAAGGAACTGGCCCAGCGCGCCCAGTTGCCCATGCCGCGCGTTTACCTGATCGACGAATCGGCCCCCAACGCCTTTGCCACGGGCCGCAACCCCGAGCACGCAGCCGTGGCGGCGACCACCGGCATCCTCAATGTGCTGACCGAACGCGAGTTGCGAGGTGTGATGGCGCACGAGCTGGCCCACGTCAAGCACCGCGACATCCTCATCAGCACCGTCAGTGCCACCATGGCCGGGGCGATCTCCATGCTGGCCAACTTTGCCGCCTTCTTTGGCGGACGGGATTCAGAGGGGCGCCCCGCCAATCCGATCGCGGGCATCGCCGTGGCGATCCTGGCACCGCTGGCCGCCAGCCTGATCCAGATGGCCATCAGCCGTGCACGCGAGTTCGAAGCAGACCGGGGCGGCGCCGAAATCAGCGGCGACCCACAAGCCCTGGCCAGCGCGCTGGAGAAAATCCACCGTTATGCCCAGGGGATCCCTTTGCAAGCTGCCGAAGCGCACCCTGAGACGGCCCAGATGATGATCATGAACCCGCTGTCGGGCGACGGTCTGCGCAGCCTGTTCTCCACACACCCGGCGACCGAAGAGCGCGTGGCCCGCTTGATGGCCATGGTGCGTTGAACACCAGATAGTTAAGCACCATAGCTATGGTGTGACACTCTTCACACCCCAAGGCGCCCTGCATCGCCTTGGGGCGCTTGCCCCCTCATTTGAGGGTCAAGCCCGACAGCCCCCGTCCGATACACCGACAACGCGCTCCGCCTCCAAGCTGGGCGCCGGTATGTCAAGGACCCTGGATGCTGATCGACATTCGCAAGACTGAGGAAGAATCACGCTGGCTGCACCGCTGCGCCTGGGCCGTGCTCGCCGCCGGCTTGCTGCTCAGTGGCCTGTCCTGGTGGCGTGCCAGTGCCTCCTTGCAGAGAAATGCCGATGCCGCTTTTGCGCAGCAAACCGCCGATGTCACAGCGCACCTCAATCAGGTAGCCGATCACTACGTTGACGTCCTGCGCAGCTTCCAGGGGATGTTCCTGGTTAGCGACAAGGTCGCTCGCCAACCGTTTCATCAGCACTTCCAGAACCTGAACGTCACAGCGGAATACCCCGCCTTTCTGGCCATCCAGTACGCCGAACTGGTGACGCATGCTCGCAAAAGCACATTCGAAGCAGGCGTGCGACAGGATCGCAGCATGGACGCGCGAGGTTACCCCGACTACCGCATCACGCCCGAAGGCGACCGGGCCGAATACCTGCCCGTGCTGTTCAACGAACCCATGACGCCGAACACGGTGGTGCTGGGGTACGACATGGTGGCCGACGCGGCGCGACGCGAGGTCATGGAACGCGCTCGGGATACCGGCCTGGCGCAGGTGTCCGCACCTTTGCAGCTGATCCAGAACGAGCAAGACAAACAAGGCATCGTGATCCGCGTCCCGGTTTACAAGCCCGGCGCCGCGATCGACACCACGGAAAATCGCCGCGCCGCATTTGTAGGACTGATCAGCGGCGTCGTGCGCACATCGAATCTGATGAAGCAGGCCGCCGGCATCAAGGACTGGGCGCATCTGCACTGGACGGTCGCCGATGTCGGCTCGGAACTGGCCCCCGAGGAGGCCGGCGCGCAATGGCTATTCGACAGCGCGCAGCACATGGGGGGAGGCTACCGCAGCAGCGCCCACCATGACCTAGCCGACGTTCGCCAGACCAAGTTCGATCTGGGTGGCCGCCACTGGCAACTCAGTTTCATTCGTGAACCGGTGCAAGCCATGACCCAGGCCTACCCCCTGGCGCTGTTGCTGAGCGGCATGTTGGCTTCTATCGGGCTGTGGTGGGCCATCCGCAGCGCTGGTGATCGCCAGCGCCAGGCTGCCGCCATGGCCATGGATCTGAGTCAGAAAGCCCGTGACAGCGAACGCCGCTTGCGCTCTTTGCTGGACAACACAGTTGACGGCATATTGACGCTGTCGACCGCAGGCGACATCCTGAGCGTGAACCATGCGGTCTGCCTGATGTTTGGCAGACAAGAAGGCGACATGGTGCGCCAGCACATCAGCACACTGCTACCAGCCGCCGCCACGCAGGCACCCGACAAGCGGATGGACACCTTCCTGCAAGCCCAACAGGTTGGCATCGATGGCGTGGGCCGCCGCACGGAAGGCCTGCGCGCCAATGGCCACAACTTCCCGGTGGACATGGCCGTCAGCAGCATGGAGCTCAATGGCCAGAAGCAGTACATCGCCGTGCTGCGCGATCTGACCGCGCAGGAAGCCGCCGAGCGCGCCATCTTCGAAGCCCAGCGCCAGCTCAATGAAGTCGACGAGATGCGCCGCGTCATCGTGCACAACGCGCCGTACGCCATATTCGTGCTCAACGCCCAAGGCATCATCCAGACCGTGAACCCGGCTGGCGAAAGGCTGGTGGGCACCAAGGCCCACGAACTGGTGGGGCGCTGCACAACCCGACGCTTCTTCGATCCCGACCAGGTGGCCGAACGCGCCCGCATGCTGGCCTTGCGCCTCAACGAGCCGGTGCGTGAGCTGGACGTACTGACGCACCTTGCACATGAATCGCCGGGCCTGCCCAGCGAATGGACCATGCGCCGCGACGATGGCAGCTTCCTGATCGCCGAGATCACCGTGACGGAGCTGCGCAACGAATATGGCCAACTCAGCGGCTACCTGGCCATGGCGTACGACGTGACCTCGCGCCGTGACGCCGAGCACCAGTTGCAGCACATGGCGCAGCACGATGCCCTGACCTCGCTGCCCAACCGCAACATGCTGCAAGAGCAGCTCAAGACCTGCATGGGCATTGCGGACCGACAAGGCCACCACATGGCCATGATGTTCCTGGACGTGGACCGTTTCAAGAAGATCAACGATGGCCTGGGGCACCATGTGGGCGACAGCGTGCTCATCGAGATCGCACGCCGGCTGCGTTCCGCCATGCGCACCTCCGACATCGTGGCACGGCTGGGTGGTGACGAGTTCGTGATTCTGTTGCCGCAGATCTCCGCGGTTGAAGACGGCGAACGCGTGGCGCAGAAGGTGCTGGACCTGTTTGTCGACCCGCTGCGCATCGGCTCGCACGAGTTGCGTGTGACCCCCAGCATTGGCCTGGCGATCTACCCCGAGCATGGCGCAGACACGATCACCCTCATGCGCCATGCCGATCTGGCCATGTACCAGGCCAAGAGCGATGGTCGCAACCGCGTACAGGTCTACAGCGACAAGATGCAGTCGCCATCGGCCGATACGCTGGTGCTGGAAAACGACCTGTACAAAGCGCTGGAGCGCGACGAGCTGCGCCTGCACTTCCAACCTCAGTTCGATTGCGCCACCGGTCGCATCAGCGGCGCCGAAGCACTGCTGCGCTGGGAGCACGGCGGCAAACTCATTCCGCCGTCGGACTTCATCCCGATGGCCGAAGAAACCGGCCTCATTGTGGCCATGGGCGAATGGGTATTGCGGCGCGCCTGCGTCATGGCGCAGCAATGGCGACAACGCAGCGGCTGGCCCTTGCGCGTGGCCGTGAACCTGTCGGCTGTCCAGCTCGATCAGGCAGACATCCCCGCGCTGGTTGCACAAGTGCTCAAGGAAACAGGCCTGCCACCCACCGCATTGGAGCTGGAGATCACCGAGAGCGTGGTGGTGCGTGAATCGCTGCGCGCCGCAGACATCCTGACTCAGTTGCGCGCCGTCGGCGTGGGCATCGCGATTGACGATTTCGGCGTGGGCTACTCGAGCTTTGCCTATCTGCGCGAACTGCCGGTGGATCGCCTCAAGCTGGATCGCAGCTTCTTGTCCTCGGTTCCCGAATCCCCTGGGGATAGCCGGCTGGTTGCCGCCCTCATCGCCATGGGGCATCGACTGGAAGTCGGCATCGTGGCTGAAGGCGTAGAAACACACGAGCAGGCTGCGTTCCTGGTGGCTCATGGCTGCGACGAGGCGCAAGGCTACTACCTGGGTCGACCGATGAAAGAGGAATCCTTTGAAGCTTTGTTGATGGCGCACAGCCGGGAGCAGGCCGCCAAGGCCAGCCACAGCCCGAACGCAGCCACCGCTGCACGCCCCCCTGAAGTGCAGAACCCCACGGTCACGGTCTGATCGCTCCCAAACGCGCGAGCATCCCTACAATGCCGCACCGCCTTGCGCGTGCGGCATTTTGTTTCGCGCTCGACTGTCAACGTGCCGATGACCCTCTCTCGCCCCTTCCTCGCCAAAGCTCTTGATACGCCCCGCACGGCCTTGTTCCTGCTGATGCTGCATCTGCTGATCTGGACGGCGCTCCCGCTGCTCGTATCGCGCAACCTGCCGCTGGATGTGATCGAAGCCCTGGCATGGGGGCGTGAATGGCAATGGGGCTATTACAAGCACCCGCCGCTGTCTGGCTGGCTGGCCGAGTTGGCTCGCCTGGGCCCGGCGAACTGGAGCCTGTTCCTGCTCGCTCAGCTCATGGTCACCGGCGGCATGGCCGCCAGCTGGCTACTCGGGCGCGAGCTGCTGGGCACCCGCCTGGCCAC
>NZ_SCTN01000350.1 GCF_004297345.1 Aquabacterium sp.
GGCGTAACGGGGCTCAACGACCAGCACGTTAGGCAGGTTGCGAGCGGCCAGGAACAGGTTCTCGTCCACGTTGTCAGCGATGACCAGGACGTGATCCAGGTTCATGGCCTTCAGCTTGGCAGCCAGCAGCTTGGTCTTGGGGGCTTCGACAGCGATCGAATCGACCACAGCCAGACGGCCTTCACGAGCCAGTTGCGAGAAGATGGCGGCCATACCGGCGCGGTACATCTTCTTGTTGACCTTGTGCGAGAAGTTTTCTTCAGGCAGGTTCGGGAAAGTCCGACCGCCCCCACGCCACAGCGGCGAGGAAGACATACCAGCGCGAGCACGACCGGTGCCCTTTTGGCGCCAGGGCTTCTTCGTGGTGTGCTTGACGGTTTCGCGATCCTTCTGAGCGCGGGTACCTTGACGGGCATTGGCCTGGTAAGCGACGACGACCTGATGGATCAGGGCTTCGTTGTACTCACGGCCGAACACGGTGTCAGAAGCCTCAACCTTGGAGGCAGCTTGACCCTGTTCATTCAGGAGTTCCAGCTGTGCCATCAGTTGGCCCCTTTCTTGATCTTGACCTTGACTGCGGGACGCACGGTGACAAAGCCACCCTTCGAACCAGGCACGGCACCCTTGACCAGCAGCAGTTGACGAGCTTCGTCAACGCGCACGACGTCGAGGTTTTGTGTTGTCACGGTCTCGTCACCCATGTGACCAGACATGCGCTTGCCGGGGAACACGCGACCAGGATCCTGCGCCATCGAGATGGAGCCAGGAACGTTGTGCGAACGCGAGTTACCGTGCGAAGCACGTTGCGAACCGAAGTTGTGACGCTTGATGGTGCCAGTGAAGCCCTTACCGATCGAAGTGCCTTGCACGTCAACCAGTTGGCCAGCCTGGAACAGGGTGGCGGGGGCGATGGTGGCGCCAGCCTTCAAGTCGGCAGCGACTTCAGGAGCGACGCGGAATTCGCGGGTGATTTCACCAGCTTCCACGCCAGCTTTGGCCATATGGCCAGCTTCGGGCTTGGTCACGCGCGATGCTTTGCGCGAGCCGAACACCACTTGCACAGCGGTGTAGCCGTCAGTCTCAACGGTTTTGACCTGGGACACGCGGTTGTTGGACACGTCGAGCACAGTCACAGGCACGGCGTCGCCGTCGTCTGTGTAGATGCGCATCATGCCCACCTTGCGGCCCAGCAATCCGAGGCGATTGCTAAGACTCATGGTTTTTTCTCCAGCCTCACAATTGGAGGCCTTTTACACAAGCCCGACATCGATTGGCCGGGCCGACTCTTTCGGCGCATGTCACTCGTACTGACATGGCAAGCGCCTTCGAATTCCTGCTGAGGCGGCTGCTTGCTGCTTAAAATTTAGGCAACGCGCAATCCACCCATTACGGGAAAGCCTGCGATCATAACAAAGCTGCCCAAACGATGCAAGCAAAAAGGCCGCAGGCAAGAAAAAACCGCCCGAAAGCCAAGGCTCCAGGGCGGTTTTCCAGATCAATCATGCGTCCGCGTGGAACGCATCACATCACTGCAGCTTGATTTCGACGTCCACGCCAGCGGGCAGGTCGAGCTTCATCAGGGCGTCAACCGTCTTGTCGGTTGGGTCCACGATGTCCATCAGACGCTGGTGGGTGCGGATTTCGAACTGGTCACGCGACGTCTTGTTGACGTGGGGCGAACGCAGGATGTCGAAACGTTGCAGGCGGGTCGGCAGGGGCACGGGACCCTTGACGATGGCGCCGGTACGCTTGGCGGTTTCAACGATTTCAGCCGACGACTGGTCGATCAGCTTGTAGTCAAACGCCTTCAGGCGGATGCGGATCTTCTGTTGTGCCATGACACACTTCCTTTAATTAAAGAGCGATGAGATACCCATCACCGCCGAAAAGCTGGCGATGGGCATGTGTCATGCAGAATCAGTCGAGAATCTTGGCAACCACACCGGCGCCAACAGTACGACCACCTTCGCGGATAGCGAAGCGCAGACCTTCTTCCATGGCGATCGGGGCGATCAGCTTGACGGTGATCGACACGTTGTCACCAGGCATGACCATT
>NZ_SCTN01000351.1 GCF_004297345.1 Aquabacterium sp.
CGTTTGCACACCACCTGACGGGCTCGACCGTCTACGTGGATGGCGGCTCAACATCATGGCCTGAAGCGCCTCAGACGCTTATTCAGCCAGCTTCTTGAAGGTGGCGATCACGGCATCCCCCTTGAAGGGTTTGACGATCCAGCCCTTGATGCCGGCGGCCTTGCCACGCTCTTTCATGATGGGCGTGTTTTCCGTGGTCAACATGATGATGTTGACGGTGGCATTACCCAGTTCGCCACGGATCTTCTCTGCCATGGTCAGGCCATCCATATTGGGCATGTTGACGTCACTGACCACGAGCTTCACGCGGGGGTCGCCCTTGAGCTTGGCCAGGCCATCACGACCGTCCACGGCCGTGATCACGTCCAGACCGGCCTTCTTCAGAAAATCACCGACTTCATTGCGGACGGTAGCGGAGTCATCAACCACAAGAACTTGTGCCATGTTTGTTCACCTCATTGAGAAAATAATCAGAAGAGCTCCAGCTCACCCGAATCAAACAGATCTTCGACCAGTGCTTCGTTTTCCTTGAACTTGTCTGGCGACCAGCTCAGGTTGAACACGAAACGTTGATACAGAACCAGGTTGGGACCATTGCCGCTCTTGTCCGACAGCGTGTACTTGAAGCACAGTTGCGGATCCTCCGAACCGAAGGAGATGTAGCGGTGCAGGTGGTTCACCATGATGGGCACCTGCGACGAGCGGCCTTCCAGCGGCTCATACGAAATGAAGCGGTTCTTGAACGAACCCCACACCAGGTTGGTGACTTCGCCCAGCACGTGGTTGATGTCCCGGAAGTTGACGTAGTCCGTGGTGATGTGGGTCTTGTCCGACTCCACAAACTTCACCAAGGGCTGCTCTTCGGTCTGCAGCATCATGTAGCCACGGCACCAGTTGCTCTCCAGCGGGATCAGCGTGAACAGCTCGCCATAGATGATGCGGTCGCGCACGATGTAGGGCGCTTCGCTGCCCACCTCCACATCCTTGAACTGGCTTTCCAGCGCCGCCTTGGTGATTTCGGTGATGCCGCGCACCAGGGCGTTGGGATAGACCAGACTGAAGATCGTCTCGTTGATGACCGGACCCAGCCTGTCAATGTTGCCAATGCTGTAGCCTTGGCTGAACAAGGATCGATCAGACTCATTCAAGGAGTCGAGATCGTCAGCCACCTCGCGTCGCAAGAATATTGGCAGTTCAGGACGCACTTCGTGGATTTCGCGTGCCAGGCTGACGCCACCGTCCGCCGTACCCCCGCCGTAGTCTTCGCTCAAGAAGATGGCACCCAGGTCCACATTGGACTTCAGCACACCCATCACGTTCTCTGCCTGAGCCTTCACGCCCACCAGATTGTTCTCGTCACAAAATGCCTTGATGCGGGCTGCTGCGTCCTGGGAATCTTCCAGCACGAGCACTTTGCTGACCAGCTCTGCTTTTTCAACCATGGTCCTAATCCTTCTGGGGTGAAGATGGCGACTAGAAGAGTTCCAGTTCGCCGTTGTTCTCTTCGGTCTGTGTCATATCGACCGCAAAATCGATATCTGCAAACTCACAGACGCACACGCTGGCGTGCATCGTGAAATTTTCATTGATCGAGATTTTGAAATGCTGGGTATAGCCAGCATCCAGCTCAGTCAAGTAGTCAACGCACTCGCGGTCCAGCACATTGGGCGTGGACATGCCGAGGTGCGGAAAGTGATTGCCCAACTCGCGATTGAGTGCGCCACAGAAGATGTTGCCGCACTCGCAGATCACATCGAGAAAGTCGGACTCATTCATCGTCTCGACCTCGGAACGGTTGATGGCCGCGAAATGCGCCTTGGTCTCTCTGTTGAGCGTGAAGTACAGCATCGTCATCACACGGAAGGTGTAAGACGAGACGGTCAACAAGACCACCTTCTTCTCTTTGGCCTCTTTGACGTCAGCGATCACGGATGCTTCGCACTGCCCCTCGGACGAAGCACACAAGGCGTTCTTGAGCGCACCGGTGACGATGAAGTCGAACGCATCCTTGGCTTGCTGGCTGATCATGGTGTTCAGATGGCCTCAGCGACCAATGCATCTTTGGTCTTGGTGTTGATCATCTGCAGCTCGGTCACCGCACCGATGATCATCTTGCCCCCCGCCTGGAGATCCTGGAAGGTGGTCGTGGTGATCAGGTCGTTCTTGTAGAGGTTGTTGCGGTAATCGTTGGACAAGGCCTCCGCCCGATTGGCCAGCGTGCGCACCTCATTGGCCACGACCGCAAAGCCCTTGCCCATCTCGCCGGCACGCGCCGCTTCGATCGATGCGTTGAGCGCCACGATCACAACCTGGCGCACGATGGCGGCAAACTCGTCGTTGCGATCGTGCATCTCGCGGTTGTGCGTGATCAGTACGTTCATGTCGGCATGCCAGCGCTCGAAGGTCTTGATCAAGGTGAGCAGCTTGTCGATGGAGTCAGCCAGGCGATTGCAATTGACCAGCGTCTGCTCCTTGCTGCCTGCGGCCACACCTTGCACCTCGCTGAGTTGGCGCTCCAGACTTTGGCGCAGCTGCCCCAGCTCGGATTGCGCAGCCGATTGCTCGCTGTGCAGTTGATGCTGCTGCTGATCGAGCTCGTGGCGAAGCTCCTCCACCGTGCGTTGCAAAGCTTCTTCACGTGCCCGCGCCTCGGGGGCCGACACGAGTTCACCTCTGAGCTTGAGTGCGCGTTGATGGTGAAACCATGCACCGAATGCGCCAATCAAGCATCCCGACAGAAACAGAATCGAGTAGAGCAGCATGTTCAAACCTTGCGGTGATCAGGCAGCCCCGACATGAACCATGTCAAGAACTGCTTAGTTACCCCAGCTTATCGGCGTATGCAAGCGGTCATAAAGTCGCACAGGCGTTCAAATTGCACGCTTTTCACACCTTGACTCATCGACAACAAACGCTCACGTGGCCACACCAACAAAAAAGCCCTGCCAGCGTCAACCAGCAGGGCTTGGCTCATCAGCCTTGTCAGGCTCAAGCCTTGACTGCAAACTTCTCGGGCAGCGTGATCTGCAACTCGAAGGCACGCTGATCGGATTCAGCCTTGTCATCCGTGAAGTGGATGGCAACGTCGCCACCTTCGTTGCGCAAGAAGCCTCTCACCGCGTCCATACCCACGCCACGGCCAGACACCTCGGTCACCTTGTCCGCAGTCGAGAAGCCCGAGGCAAAGATCAGATTGGCCACGGTTTCAGGTGGTGTGTTGTCCCCCGCCTGGATCAGGCCACTGTCGATGGCCTTCTGGCGAATTCGCCCCACAGCCAAGCCCTTGCCATCATCAAACAAGCGCATCTTGAGTTGACCATCCGCCAGCGCGACATCAAGGGTGATGCGCCCCACAGGATTTTTGCCTGCAGCATGGCGCACATCACCCGTTTCAAGACCGTGATCCATTGAGTTGCGGAACAAGTGCGTAAAGACGTTCTTGAGCAAACCAATCGCCTGGTTGCGCACCACGATGCCGTTGTCGGCGATGGTGATCTGCGGAGGCTCTTTACCCAACTCCGTGGCCAGTGAAGGCATGGACTCGACAATGCCGCTGAGCACAGAATCGATCTTCTCGGTGCCAATCAGCCGCAAGGTGCGCTCCACCGCAGCCAGCGCCTTGCGCATGGCCTCGGTGTCGTCGGCGCCTGCGTTCTTGATCAACTCCAGCGCATGGCCAACCTGGTCCTTCTCGACCATCAGGAAGCGCTCGACATTGCCGCGACGGCCCGGCCCCTTGCGACCCAGCTTGACGTCATTGATGCGATGGTAGTCATCTACCAGGGCATGCACCTGCGCCAATTGGTTGAGCAAGGCATCCTGATCCCAGACCTTCTCGTCGTCCTTGCGCAGTTCGTCGTACTCCTGCTCGGTCTCGTGCACGACGTTGGTCATGTTCAGCAGGCCATAGGTACGGGCGTTGCCCTTGATCGTGTGCATGTTGCGGAACAACAGGCCCACTGCGTCCAGATCCTTCTGAGGCGTTTTGCGGATGATCTCTTCGTTCTCGGCCACGAACTTGTAGGAGGACTCGATGAAGTCCTGGAACTTCTCCTGGCTGACAGCCAGGATCTCGCCAATGATGTCCAGTTCGCGCTTTTGCGCACCGGCCTCGCTGGCCAGCTTCTTGAACTCGGTCACGTCGCGCACGCACAGCATGAGCTTCTCGACCACATCGTTGTCATCGGCAATGGGCGACCAGCTCAGCTCCAGGCTCTTGACGGAGCCTGTAGGCAGCGTGATGTCGAACTCGGTGACCAGCAGGTGCGAGTTGAACTCGTAGTTCATCAGGTCTTCGCCAATGCAGGAACCAGCTGCAGCATCGACTTGCGACAGGTCGTTCGAACCCAGGCTGGTATTGGTGAACACCAGCTCCATGAAGTTCTTGCCGGCGATGTCCTTGGTCTCGAAGATCGTTTCCATGTAGGCCGAGTACTCGGGATGGATCACGCCACCAGGCAGCACGGTCAACACACCTTGAGGCATGTTCTGCAGCATGGCCTGGATGTCATGCGTCTTCTGGCGCAACTGGGATGTGCGCTCTGCCACGCGACGTTCCAGAGAAGCGTTCTGCTCGGCGATCACGGCCATCATCGCCACGTTGTTGCGGATGAAGAAGACCAGCACCCCCATGAAGATCAAGTTCATGACGCCCAGCGCCATGCCCATGTACAGGTTGAGCTTGACGGTCTGCTGCGACTGCGCCAGCGTCTTGACGAAGTTGTTGTAGCTGGACTCGCGGAACTTCTTGATCGACCCTCGCAACTCGTTCAGCGTCTTGTTCATCCGCTTCGTCTGCTCGGGCATGTTGCCGACCTTGTTGCCGAGGAAGTCCTCAGCCGTTTTCAAGGCCATGTCGTTGTACTGCTTGTTCTCCTCGCGCAGCGCCTGGATGTCCTTGGCTCGCTCGGGATAGATCTTCTCCATATCGGCAAAGGCTTGATCACCTTTGTGGAAGAAGTCTTCGGCCTCGTCCAACGGATCATGCTCGCCCAGCATCACCGAGCGCATGAACAGCTCTTCCATCTTGTCCAGGCGGACGATGTTGGCGTCGATCTGTTGCAGCACCGGGAAGTACAAGTCCTTGATCGCAGACAGCTGATCACTGCTCTGGAAGGATTTGCGCACGCTGTAGCTGGTCACAGCCAGGAACACCACGATGGCCACGCCGACCATGAAGATGATCTTGCGCAGCGGATTGGAGTTCGAAGGTGCGTGCGTGGCTGGGTCGGCCGCTAGGGCTGCTTTGCTCGCTGTATCGACTGGACTCTGCATGGTTTGTTCCATTGCCGTCAACCTTTTAAATAATCCGGTGTCGAGCGCCAAGGCCTGATCGGACAGGCAAACGCTCGGACCTGATATTCACCACCCAAAATTCAGGATGGCGAAATCAGAATACGAAATACCGGACAGGTTTACGGCCAGAAAAGCGTCCACTTAAGACTGCAGTAAGCGTTTTTTCAATTCGATGTGAGAAATGATCACCATAGGCGAAAAAAAAGCGTGCCACAGAAGGGCACGCTTTTGACGCTTGACGCCAGCCGAGCTGGCTCAACCAGCATCAGGCATGGGCTGCCCGCAGTTTGCGAGAAAAATCCTGCAGAGCAGCAATGCCACTGGCTTCTGCGCGCTGGCACCAAGCCTGCAGATCCAGCACCAGCTGCTCAGCCGACACGTTCGTACGCGTCCACAAGGTACGCAACTCTTCACGCATGGCCAGCAGCTTGTCCAGCTGAGGATTGGCCGCGCGGGCCTGATCCACTTCCTGCTGCATGCCTGCCGGCAACTTGTCAGCATCACGGTGCATCCACTTGCGAGCACGCAACAACTGATTGGCGGTCGACACCTGGCCGCTTGCCTTCAGGCGCGTCACTTCAGCCGAACAAGCCTGGCGAACTTCACTGGCGTAGCGGGCCATCAATTCATAGCGATTGGCCACGATGGCTTCAAGTGTTTTGGCGTCGGCTACGGGTTTGATGTCCCCCAGTTGCAGACGGGGGGGCGTTTTGCGAACCTTGGCCAGCCCCAGCAATTCCAGGCCACGGATGTAGCCCCAACCAATGTCGAACTCGTAAGGCTTGACCGACAGCTTGGCCGACGTGGGATAAGTGTGATGGTTGTTATGCAGCTCTTCGCCACCGATCAGAATGCCCCACGGAGAGATGTTGGTAGAGGCGTCAGGCGCTTCAAAATTGCGATAACCCCAGAAGTGACCGATCCCGT
>NZ_SCTN01000043.1 GCF_004297345.1 Aquabacterium sp.
CAGCGGTGGCTACAACGACAGCAGCTCGAACGCCTCACAAGCGGTGGTGAGCAACATCCAGTCGGGTGGCAAGCTCAATGTCAAGTCGGGTGGCAACGCCAGCTTCGAGGGCACCAACATCGCGTCTCAAGGTGATGCCAGCATCGCAGCCAAGGGCGATCTGGCCTTCAATGCTGCGAAGGACACGGCATCGAGCAAGTCGCTGGATGTGAGCGCCAACATCGGCGCCAGCAAGTCCAACGAGAAGGGCGGTACCAACGCCAAGACGGGTGAGACCACCAAGCCCTCGTCCAGCAAGGAAGGCTCATTCGGTGCCAGCGCCGACTATGCGCAAAGCAACAGCTCCACGGCCACGGGCGGTACGATCCAGTCGGGTGGCAACCTGAAGCTGTCGTCCGGCAAGGACACCACGCTGGAAGGCACGCAGGTCTCCGCACAAGGCAAGACCACGGTGGCCGCAGGTGGCAACGTCAACGTCAAGGCGGCAGAGAGCACCTCGACCGACTTGTCTGTGGGCGGCTCCATTGGCGGTTCGACCAAGCGTGAAACCACCACAGGCGATGACGGCAAGAAGACCACAACCAAGACCAATGAAGTGGCCTCGGCCGACAACAGCTTCGGGGTCGCGGGCAGCAAGTCCACCACATCGAGCGTGGCCAGCATTGGCGGCGGTCAAGGTGTGGACATCGTGGCCGGCAAGGACGTCACGCTGGTTGGTACCAAGGTTGACAGCGGTGGTGACACCAAGATTGCTGCAGGCGGTAACGTCAACCTCAAGGCAGCGACCAGCAGCACAGTGGGTGGCGCCATTGGTGGCACGGCCGGTGATGGCGGCGGGGTGATCAACCGTGCCGAGATCGGCGGCGGCAACAGCAAGGAAGGCGTCAGCATCAACGGCGCAGGCAACCTGCAGATCAACTCGGGTGGCCGCACGTCGATGGAAGGTACTCAGGCCAAGGTCGACGGCGCAGCCAGCATCAACGCAGCCGGCGGCATCGACAAGGCGTCGGCTGTGAGCGGCGGCGCCACCTTGGGTATGACCAAGGTGGGTGCCGAGGTGGATGTGGCCAAGACCAGCATCCAGGCCAAGGGTGGCGTCACCGAGAAGACCGGTGCGGCAGCCGGGCCTCAGGTCAAGGCCGTTGTGCAGGTGCCGATCAACTTGCCCGCTGGCAAGAAGATCGACATCAAGACGGCTGATGGCAAGCCCATGCCCACATGGGTGAAGTTCGATCCGGCAACCGGCGCCTTCACAGGCACCCCGCCGGCGGACTTCAAGGGCACGCTGAACCTCGTGGTCAAGGTGCCTCAGGCCGATGGCAGCGTCAAGAGCGTGCCGGTGAAGATCGGGCAGTGATGCCTTGATCGGGCGTGTGCGTGATGCGGACAGCAGCCCGCA
Source organism: Aquabacterium sp. (assembly GCF_004297345.1). GTDB lineage: Bacteria > Pseudomonadota > Gammaproteobacteria > Burkholderiales > Burkholderiaceae_C > Aquabacterium. Next base: position 1,400 of record NZ_SCTN01000043.1, read on the forward strand.
TCATGCCCGCCGCGCCACCGTCGCATGCAAGACATCCGGTTCATGGCCAAGCACGTCGCCGGGCTGGGGTTGCCGTCGTGCGGCCTCCCTTTGAGCCTGAACCGTGCTGGTTGGCAAAAACAGCAAGCCCAGCCACCAATGGCGTCGGATCAGCTTGGCCAGCATCAGTGAGCTGCCAACGCAGATGATGTAGGCCATGCCGGCCGCCAGCACGCTGCCCGCGCCCATGCTCCTATCCAGCACGCTCATCATCGTGCTTTGAATCGGCGAGTGGAACATCAGGATGAACAGGCTGTTGACCCCACAGTGCGCTATGAAGCGCGCCACGGTCTGAAAGCGTGTCATCCAGGCTGCCAGCTCCAGCACCACGGTCGTTCCCGAGAGCGCGGCCACGGTGCACGCAAACAGATGCGAGTAACGGCGATCAAACAAGTCGACAGAGGGGTGGTAGAGCGCCTGCGTCCAACTGAAGACGGCCAGTGCCAGCACCAGCGTGGCCCAGCGAAAGCGCATCTGGTGGAAGGCCCGTCTCACCATGTAGCCGAGCAGAAAGAAGGCTGTCGAGATGGGTAGCAGGTCTGCAGAGAAGGGCAGGCCCAGCAAGGTGAATTTCACGCCAAGAGGGTCCAGTGGCTTCATCCAGAACCAAGGCAAGGTCACGAAGCCGATGGCGAGCACGCTGGCTGTGACCATCAGGCGCTCAGGCAGCTCGAGCTTGAGCCTTTGCTGCCCATGGTGCATCAGCCATGCCAGCACAAATACGAGCCACAAATGAGGCAGGAACCACAAGGCGTAGAGCCAGGGCAGGTAGTTGCCGCTACCTGATAGCACGCCCAATCCGAACTCCAGAGGCGGTACCTGCCAGAAAGCGATGCGCAGCGGGGCATGCAGCAGGGCCATCACCAGAAATGGTTTGAGCAAGGCGTCGGCTTTGAGCCTGACCAGTTGTCCCAGTGGGACCTGTGGCTGAAAGAAGGTGCCCGCAATCAGAAAGAGCAGTGGCATCCGGAAGGTGCCCAGCCAATGGTTGAAAGCTGCATCGTGTGGCATCAGGACCTGGTTGTGTCCCAGTGCCACGAGCAGGATGCAGATGCCCCTGGCCATATCTACGTGCTGTAAGCGCATGACACCCCTTTGTCGTTTTCTTCTGGCATGCCGGAGTACCGCTGGCAGTGCCTCCAGAATAGGACGACTGGTGTCGTTTCAGTCTCTAAGGAGATGACACATGTGTAAGGGGATGCGGCGATGTTGCTGCCCGCGTGCTGATGTGCAGCAAAGCTTGTCGAATGTGTCTAAATTCAACGGAAATGTCGGGCGTGCGTCAGAGTGGACATAACTTGCTGATGGCCTCAATCAGGTAAGTGGGCTGGAAGGGTTTGGTGATCCATACCCTCACACCCATGTCAGCGGCTTCTGCCTTGCGTTCGATCTGGCTGTCTGTGGTCAGCATCACCACTGGCGTGAACTTGTAGTTCGTGGTGCGCAGGTGTCGCACAAAGTCCAGGCCATTCATGCCGGGCATGTTGACGTCACACACGATCACATGGATGGTGCGGCCATCCAGCAAGGTGCAGGCCTCATCGGCACTGGCTGCTTCGATGATCTCGTAGCCTGCGCGTTCCAGCGCGACTTTGACAACCATCCGAAAACTGCCGGAGTCTTCGATGATCAATACATGCTTGCTCACGTCAGGCTTCCCTTCATGATCCGACTTTGCCCGACTCGGTGTCGAAGTAATAGGTCATGCGTTTGCGCGGCGACAGGTAGGCGTAGGCATCGCTGGACAGCTGTTGAGGTCGCATGGTCTTCGTGATGGAGACATCCTGCTCCACCTCCAGATCAACCACGATGGCTTCTTCTTTCGGCACAGACGGGTCATACACCAGCACCACCGGCCGCAAGGGCTTGCTCGTGTTGACCGACACCACCATGGCTGTGGCGCCGTTGGACAGAACCACAATCGTGCCCGGCGGGTACACGCCCATGCAGCGCACGAAGGTGCTCATGGCGAGCTGGTCATACTGATTGCGCTGTTGCGCAAACATCATGGACAAGGCCTCGTGCGGTGTCATGGCCTTGGCCGCATTCGGCGGGTTGCACATCTCGTCATAGGCATTGACCAGCGAGACGATGCGCGTGAGCAGTGACATCTGCGCTGCCGTGGCGCCGCTGGGGTAGCCGCTGCCATCCACCTTCTCGTGGTGCTGCGCAATCACCTGCAGCACTTCGTTGGGCAGGTTCATCTTCCTGGCGATGTTGACGCCGTATTCGCAATGCATCTGCAGCAGGGCTGTTTCGGCCTTGGTGCGAGCTTCCTGCTTGCGCACGATGCGATCGGGGATCTCCAGCTCGCCAATGTCATGGAAGAGCGCACCCATGCCGACCATCTGGACCACCGGTGCTGGGGCCTTGAGCTCCTTGGCCAGCATCATCGACAGCAGCGAGACGTTGAGCGAGTGGTAGTAGACCTCCTCGCCGCCCACCTTGTCAGCCATCAACTGGATGGACACGTCGGCGTCCACGAGCATGGAGTCAGCGATCGACTTGATCAGCGTGCCTGCCGCTTCCTTGACCTCTTCCGGGCGGGAAAAGACGTTCTGGTTGATGGACTTGATCGTCTTGGCGGCAGAGAGCAGTTCTTTTTCGCAGGCGGCGGCCTTGGCCCTTTGCTCGCCCAGGCGCTGCATGCGGGCGCGCTTGGCGTGGAAGGCGGGGTCTTCGTCGCGCGGCAGGGGTGGGGGCGGTGGTGCTGCTGGCGCATCACCTGGCTTGGGTGCAGCCAGCGGTTTGCTGTCGCTCTTGCCGGGGGCGTAGCGTACACGCTTGAGGCCCAGGCCCTGGATGGTGGCAATCTGATCAAGCGACTTGATCTTGAAGCTGGAAAATGTGAACGGGTGCTCCGTCCAGCTCAGGTCCAGATGGACATACAGCCCGATGCACAACTGCTCGGGCAAGACATAAGGGTCGTTGGTGGCCGTGTCAGTGCTCATGTGGGCCCATGAGGGAGGGGGAGATTTCAGCCCAGTTGCCTGGTGACGACGTCAAGCAGTTGCCGGGGGGAGAAGGGCTTGGTCAGGTAGCCATCGGCACCGGATTGTTTGCCTTGCTGTTTGTCGTTGTCCTGGCCCTTGGCGCTGAGGATCACCACTTTCATTTTCTTGAGACCACTGTCGCCCTTGATGTGGCTGCATACGCCAAAACCGTCCAATGAGCCCGGCATCATCACGTCGAGCAAGACCAGGTCGGGTTTGAGCTGGCGGGCCATTTGCAGGCCGATGTCGCCATTCTCGGCTTCATGAATATCGAAGTCCTCGATTTCCAGGGTCATTCTGATCAGTTCGCGGATGTCCGCTTGGTCTTCCACGATCAAGACACGTTTCATCTTGGCCACCTCCAGGCACATTACCGCGAGTATCCCCCTCAAGCTTCATTCCGAAAAGCCGAAGTTGACTCAGAAAGTGATCTTTGTTTCGGGAAAAATGCACGCGTCCGATCATCTGCCGAGTTCGCCGCCGAATGCAGCTTTGCGTTGCGCGGTGGCGCGTGTGCGCAAGGGATTGGCATGATCCCGGGAAGCTGGCGAAGCGTGCTGGGATCCGCTCGGCTGTTGATCGAGTTTTTGCTCATCGTGGCAGGCTGCGAGGTCGCGGTCATGTTCCTGCTGCCCTGGCTGGCGCCCGGCCTGGCGGCCTGGCAGGAGGCCTTCCTGGACGCCACGATGCTGTCTGTCATGGCGGCGCCCCTGGTGGTCTGGCGTGCGCACCGGATGGCGCATCGCATGTCATCAGCTCCTACGGCGTTTGACGATTTTCTGCATACCCGCAATGGTGTGTTGCCGGCTGTGGTCTTTGTGGTGGGTGTGGGCCTGACAGCGTCGCTGGCCTGGGGCTTGCACCAGCAGACGCAGCGTGCCGCGCAGTCTCGCTTTGATCATTTGTCCAGTCGGCTGATTGCGTTGGCATCCGAGCCGCAGGCGGCCAGGGGCAGGCCGCTGGTGCTGGATGCTACTTTGCAAACGCAGGCCAGTTACGCCTTGTACGAGTTGGGCAGCGATGGCGCCCAGCACTGGGTGGCTGGCCAGGCGCTGGCGGCACAGCCCGCTCACCCCGCCTTGTTCGATGTCACGCAGGATCTGCAAGTTGGCGCGCGCCCGTTGCGATTGCAAGTGCGCTCCACGCCACGCTTCGATGCGGACAACAGCCAGGCCATGTCCGTGTGGCTGGCCTTGCTGGGCATCATGCTCAGCGCCATGGCGGCCGTATCCGTGTGGTTGATGAACACAGGCCGCGCGCGTGCGGCGCAACTGGCTCACACGATGACGCAAGACTTGCTGGGCGCTCAGCGTGAAGCCGAAAAAGCCTCCCGTGAAAGCGCCGCGTTGGTCAGCACCTTGAACCAGTTCAGCATGGTGTGCGTGACCTCACCTGATGGCGAAATCACCGATGTCAACGATGCCCTGTGCCAGGCCAGTGGCTATGGCAAAGACGAGTTGCTGGGCCAGAACCCGCGCATGCTGGGTTCGGGCGAGCACGATCCCTTCTTCTGGATTGCCGTGTGGCAGACCCTGTTGCACGGCCAGCCCTGGGTGGGAGAGGTCTGCAACCGCAGCAAAGATGGCGCGCTTTACTGGGTGCAATGCGTGATCTCGCCGATTGCCGGGGCCAATGGCGAGATCGACAGGTACATCTCTATTGCCTATGACATTACCGACACCCATCGCGCCCAGGCTGAACTCAAGGCCAATGCCGAACGCTACAACCTGGCCATTGATGGCGGCAGCGATGGCATGTGGGACTGGATGAACGTCAACGCGCAAGACGAGTGGTGGTCGCCACAGTTCTACCGCTTGCTGGGGTATGAGCCCAATGAGATCCCGGCCAACCTCGTGATCTTTGATTCGATGCTGCATCCCGCCGATCAGAAGGCGACTTTCGTGGCCATCGAAAAGGCCTTCAAAGATCATCAGCCCTTCGACATCGAGTACCGGCTCAAGACCAAGTCTGGCGGCTATCGCTGGTTCCGATCACGTGCCAAGGTCTACTTCGATGACTTCGGCGCAGCCACGCGCATGGCCGGGTCGATCCAGGACGTGCACGATCGCAAGGAGGCCCAGGCCAAGTTGCGCGAGCACAGCCAGCAGATGTCGGCGATTTTTTCCTTGTCGCCCGATGCCTTCGTCTCTTTCGACATGTCGGGTCATGTGAGCTACATCAGTCCCGCCTGGTCGCACCTCACGGGCATGTCTGGCCATGGCTTGATTGGTACGGACGAGGTGACCTTCAGCGACAGGCTGTTCGAGCGTTGTGTGCCGGGGCAGGCCGTGTGCAGCCTGGCCGCGCTGAGGCCCATGGATCACGCCGAAGCGCATGAAGGCGAAGCTGTCGATGGCGGGCGCGTTGTGATCGAAATGAAGCCACCCGCACGGCGCATGCTGGAGGTGCGTTTGAGCCGCAGTGAAGGTGGCACCGTATCGCAAGTCTTGCACTTGCGTGATGTCACCCACGAAACCGAAGTGGACCAGATGAAGAGCGCCTTCCTGTCCATGGCCGCGCACGAGTTGCGCACACCCATGGCCAGCATCTATGGCTTCACGGAGCTGCTGCTGACCCGCGAGCTCAAGCCCGAAAAGCAAAAGGACCTGCTCAGTCGGATCTACCGCCAAAGCGAGGCCATGGCCGCCATCATCAACGAGCTGCTGGACCTGGCACGCATCGAAGCGCGGCAAGGCAAGGACTTCAGCTTCAAGGCCATCAACCTGGCTGATCTGGTGGGTGATGTCATCCGCGATTTCAAACATCCACAAGACAGGCAGGCGCCGCTGACCGAGTGGCCGGATGAGCCCATCATGGTGTGGGTGGACCGCCAGAAGATGCAGCAAGCCACGCTCAATGTGCTGTCCAACGCCTACAAGTACTCACCCAATGGTGGCGATGTGCATGTGCGTGTGGTGGCGCAGGATCTGCATGGCAAGCCGCATGTGGGCGTTCAGATCGAGGATCATGGCTTGGGCCTGTCGCCCGAACAATTGGCCCGTGTGGGTGAGCGCTTCTACCGCGCAGACAAATCCGGCAGCATCCCGGGCACCGGTTTGGGTGTGACCATCGTCAAGGAAATCATCGAGCTGATGGGTGGGCATGTGGCCATGAGCAGCGAACAAGGCCAGGGCAGCACCTTCACCTTGTGGCTGCCTTGCCTGGAGGCTTCTCCTTCTCAATTCGCTTCGCTGGATGAGGTGCAGCCAGCCCGTTTGACCGAGCCGGCTGACCACTGAGTACATCAGAGCATGGCCGCCAGCCGTGCAGCCTGGTCAATGGCCTTCTTGGCATCCAGTTCGCCGGCTTCAAAGGCGCCGCCAATCACATGCGCCTGTCGGCCTGATGCGGCCAGCTCATCGGCCAGTGAACGCAGTGGCACCTGGCCTGCGCACAGCACCACGTTGTCGCAGTCGATCCAGGTAGGGGCCTTGCGCTCTTCGCCGTAACTGATCAGCAGGCCTTCATCGCCAATGCGCTCGTAGTTGACGCCGCCCACCATCTGCACGTTCTTCATCTTCAAGGCGCTGCGGTGAATCCAGCCTGTGGTCTTGCCCAGACCTGCGCCGAGCTTGCCTTTCTTGCGTTGCAGCAGCACCACCTCGCGTGCCGGTGGTGTGATTTGAGGCTTGCCCGTGCTCAAGCCGCCGGGCGCCAGCGCCGGGTCGGTCACGCCCCACTCGGCCTTCCATGCTTCCAGATCCAGCGTGGTGGAGTGGCCGTCATGCACGAGGTACTCGGCCACATCAAAGCCGATGCCGCCCGCGCCGATCACGGCCACCTTCTTGCCGACGGGCTTCTTGTGGCGCAGCACATCGATGTAGCTCAGCACCTTGGGGTGATCCTGCCCGGGGATCTTCGGGTCACGCGGGTTCACGCCCGTGGCCACGATCACCTCGTCATAGCCTTGCAGGCGCGCTGCATCGACGCGTGTTTGCAGATGCAGCTTCACCCCGGTCAGCTCCACGCGGCGCTGGAAGTAGCGCAGCATCTCGTGGAACTCCTCCTTGCCTGGCACTTGCTTGGCCATGTTGAGCTGGCCACCGATCTCGGTGGCCGCATCGAACAGGTCCACGTTGAAGCCGCGTTCGGCCAGATGCGTGGCCGCTGTCAGGCCGGACGGGCCTGCACCTACCACCGCCACGCGGCGCTTGTTGACCGTGGGCTTGAACACCAGCTCGGTCTCATGACAGGCCCTCGGGTTGACAAGGCAGGACGTCAGCTTGTTGCGGAAGATGTGATCCAGGCAGGCCTGGTTGCAGGCGATGCAGGTATTGATCTCGTCCGCACGGCCTTGGGCCGCCTTCTTCACGAAGTAGGGGTCGGCCAGCAAGGGGCGCGCCATCGAGATCATGTCCGCGCAGCCATCGGCCAGCACGGCTTCTGCCACCTCCGGCGTGTTGATGCGGTTGGACGTCACCAGCGGGATGTCGATACCCGAGGCGGCCAGCTCGGCCTTCATTTTCTGCGTGACCCAGGTGAAGGCGCGGCGCGGCACGCTCGTGGCAATCGTGGGCACGCGCGCTTCGTGCCAGCCGATGCCCGTGTTGATGATGCTAGCGCCACCCTTGGCGATGGCCTTGCCCAGCGTGACCACCTCGTCCCACGTGGAGCCATCAGGCACCAGGTCGATCATGGACAGGCGGTAGATGATGATGAAGTCGCGGCCCACCGCTTCACGCGTGCGCTCGACGATCTCGACCGGCAGGCGCATGCGGTTGCTGTAATCGCCGCCCCATTGGTCTGTGCGCTTGTTGGTGTGCTGCGCGAGGAACTGATTGATGAAGTAGCCCTCGGAGCCCATGATCTCGACGCCGTCGTAGCCCGCTTCACGCGCTTTGATGGCGCAGTTGACGAAGGCCCGGATCTGGCGCTCCACCCCGCGTGCAGACAGCGCAAAGGGTTTGAACATCGAGATCGGTGACTGGATACGCGAAGGCGCCACAGCCAATGGGTGATAGGCATAGCGCCCGGTGTGCAGGATCTGCAGCGCGATCTTGCCGCCCGCCTGGTGCACAGCCTGCGTCACCACCTGATGGCGCCTGGCCGCGCCCGACGTGGCCAGCGTGCCGGCAAAGGGCTTGGTCCAGCCGGCCAGGTTGGGGGCAAAGCCACCCGTCACGATCAGGCCGACATCGCCTTCGGCGCGTTCACGAAAGTACGCCGCCAGCTTGCTCAAATCCCGGCCGTCTTCCAGGCCCGTGTGCATGGAGCCCATGAGCACGCGGTTCTTGAGTGTCGTGAAACCCAGATCCAGGGGAGAGAGCAGATGCGGATAGGTGCTGGAGGGGGAGGTCATCCGAGGCTTGGAGAGTGCTGCAATTCGCTGATTATCGAGGCGCCCGCCCATGCGTGACCTTCGCTGAACCGGGGCTCTACACGACAGCCGGTGCGCGCACTGTCATCGGCGACCACCGGCTGCCCTCTGCCATCACCACTATCACCAATAGCGCTGCAGCCCCACCATGCATTCCTGATTGACCGGCATGCCGGTACGTTGGCTGACGCCACATCGCCCGCTGAGGTTCCACTGCAGGTTCAGGCTGTAGCGCATCTGGATCATCAGGCCGGACTCTCTGGGCTGCTTGTCCAGATAGGCGCGTTTGAAAGCCTCCAACTGTATGCGCCAAGCAGGGCTGAGGTCGGCCAGCAGGCCGGCGGCCAGGCCGGTGCCGATGGCCCAGGGTTGTTGCGGCAGGCTGCGGTCCCAGCGCGCCTGATTGTCCAGAAAGACGTAGCCCATCAGGCTCTCGTGCGCATTCAGTTCATAGGCCAGGCCGGGGCCGCCATTGAGGTTGAGGCCCAAGGGCCTTGAACCGTCTGCCCGCGAGTTGTCTGCGCGTTCCAGACCGATGTGCACACGCCATGACTTGGCTGACAGCAGCGGCTCGCGCGCACTCAGCGAGGTGATCTCCACCGGCACCAGCTTTTCCAGTTGCACATGGCCGTCGGATGTCTTGCCCAGCGTCAGGTTGAAAAACTGGATGGCGGCGCCGCGTTGGTAGCCCGCCTCGGGATCCAGCAGCTCGTGATACGCCGGCTTGGCCTGAATCTGGATAAGGCCGTGGCCGTTGCGCTGGCCGATCATGATGTCCGTGCGAGCGGTGTTGTGCCCCTGGGTGGGATCAATGGCGGGCGTGGGCACGATCAGGGGTTCACCGGCAGGCAGTGCTGCGCGAGCCGCCAGCAAGGCCATGCGCTCACGCTGCGTGGCGGCCTCCGTGCTGTCTCGGCGCGTGGCTTCGAACGAGGTCAACCGCTCGGCGGTCTCCAGCATCAAGGCGCGGCGTGCGGCCGAGGGTTCGTGCTGGATCAGGTCTGCGGGGGCGAGTTGCCCCTGGCTGAGTTGTTGTGCCAGTTGCGCACCTTGCGGGCCCAGCAGATGGGCGCGGTATCGCAGTTCGGTGCTGTTGGACGGGCGGTATCGGATGGCCTTGAGCAGGCCAGGTGTGTCGGTCACGGCCTTGACCGTGTCCAGCGGGATGGCCCACCAGGTGAAGCGATTGCTCAGCCCCAGTTTCGGGCGCGCCGCGTCCAGCAGCGACAGCAGGTGATACGAGCAGTTTTCGTCGAAGAAGTAGTAATCGAAACGCGTGGGGCCCAGCTCCCAGGTGTGGGCCAGCAAACGGTCGATTTCCTTGGGCGTGAGCGCCAGCTCGTACTCCCAGATATCGCGGTTCTCCAGGTCGTTGTACTCGCGGATGCGCAGGTAGTAGGGCGCGTTGGTGAACTGGCCGGCATACAGGCCAGTGAGCCCTTTCAAGGCATAGGCGACACCTTCGCTCTCGTTGCCGTTGGCGGCATAGTTGACCGCGTACGACAGCAGGGGCGATCTGTTCTGCCCGGCTTGCGGCTGAGGATCCAGTCGCAGGAAGGTGTGCCCATACATCGAGGCCGGACTATTGAGGTAGGCCGACGGAAAGATCAACGTGACTTTGTCTGCCTGGATGCCATCGCGCCATTGCCGGTAGCGGGGGCAGTCGGGCGGCGGCAGTTGTTGCGGATCGAAATGCAACTCGTCGTTGAGCCACTGATAGCGGGCGATGAAGCGACATGCGGCAGGCTGATCCAGCGCGTGGCGCGGCGTGGGATCAGCAAAAGCGGCGAGGGTGGCGTCCAGTTCCTGCTCTGGCGCATGCACGCCTTGAGGGGCCAGAAAGAAGTCGCTGTCGTCAGCCAGGCTGCGATCCAGGCGGGTGAGCGGTTGCACACGATAGTGCAGCAGCGTGCGCCACATGGGGCTGTCAGCCAGATGCTTGTCGCGCGCCTGTTGCTGCAGCGTCTGGATGTAGGCTTGTTGTGGCGTGCTGGATGCGGCCATTGCGCAGGCTGCCATCAACGATAGCGCGAGCGCGGTGGCACCCATGAACAGGGATCGGATTCTCACAAGCAAGTCCAGGCTGAATGAGACATGCCCAGCGGGTGCTGGGCATGCTGGGGCTGCACGTGACGGCAGCCTGCGCTGTTGGCGTGAGGCCTGGAGCAGATTCAGGGCCTCACCGCATCATCATCAGATGACGGCAGCGTAGCCAGCCAGTTGCTCGTTGGCAGCCAGCACAGCCTTCAGGTTGGAGGCGATCTGGTCGTTGGCAAACACGCTGGCGAAGTTGGCCTTGATGGTCGATGCGAACAGGGCGCGGTCGGCGTCCTTCACGCCCATCACGTCGGCCAGTACGTTCAGGCTTTCACCTTGACCGGCTGCAGCGTCACGGGCCAGGGCCACGCGGTTGCCGTCAATGTACATGGCGGTCTTCCAGCTGGAGGACACCACGCCGTCTTGCGTACAGCCAGAGGTACCGAAGGAGATACCGAATGTCTGGTTGCCGGAGGTGCCGTTGGTTGTGACGGCCAGCACCTGGTTGACTACACCAGACTTGCCTTCAAACAGCTTGGAACCCCAGCCGCAGCTACCGACGTTGTTCTGGCCGGCCATGGAGGAGGATGCAGCCAGAGTAACCAGTGCTGCGATGACGATCTTCTTCATGAATAACTCCTAGTTTCGTGTCTATGAACAGTGGGCGGACCTGAGGACCTGCCGCAAACGATTGTAGGGGCGGGTTGGGCGTGCACTTTCCTCCTTTGGTGGGGGCCGGTGGCGCCAATTGCTCCTGTCAGAAACAATCATCCACAGTCTTTACCAGAATGATCCCTGCTTCAAGGGGGCGCGGGGTGACCGGCTGCATGCAAGATGCGCGCTTGTTTTTCGAACCTCGTTTATCGGAGCTAATCCTTATGAAGCACATCCTCGTTGGCGCACTGGCCCTGGCGCTGTCGGCCTCGG
>NZ_SCTN01000352.1 GCF_004297345.1 Aquabacterium sp.
CGATGGGGTCATCGACCCAGGCGAGAACGGGGGCGTCCAGCGCGGCAGTGCGAGCGATGTCGGCCCGGGTGTAATAAGGCAAACCTTCCGTGCCTTGCAGGCGCACGCGCAAACGGCGGTCCAGCGTGTCGAGCGTGAAGCGACGCATGTCCACGGCGATGGCGCCCGGTTGCCCAGCCTGGGCCGGGCTCAGCAGGCGGCCACTGACCTTGACGTAGGCCACACCCTTGCGCTGGTTGACGGGAATGGTTTTCCAGTCCAGGAAATACAGGTCATTGGGCACGCCGTAGACGGGCACCGAGAACTGGGCATCGCGCTGTGTGCGGCCTTGCAAGAGCGGTTCGTAATAGCCAGTGATCTCGCCTTCGCGGGTGCGGTCGGTGTTCTGCACGGTCAGCAGGGCGAACTCGCGCTCCAGAAATGCCCTGCCGGCTTTGGCATCCTTGATGGTCTTGACCTTGGCGCACAGCGGCTTCCAGGTGGGCTTGCGCTCCAGGGCCTTGCAGGATTCCTTGAAGGCAGCCCAGGCTTCGTCCAGCTTGTCTTGCTGCCAGCCGGGCAGGCTGTCGAACGCGCTGACCTTGAACAAGGCGTGTTTGGTGGCGATGTCCTGGCCTTGCTGGCTGGCGGCCTTGGCCGCATCAGCATCGCTGTCGGTCGATGCACCAGCAGGCGCCTGGGCGGCCTGCTCCACCTTCGGGCCACTGGCGCAAGCTGCCAAAGCGATGACCACCGCCAAAGACAAGGCGGCCAGTGCACGCGGCGGCAAGGGGGATGAGGTCGAGGCTTGCATCATGGCCCGCATCTTGAAACCCGCTTTGCCCTGGGGCAACTGACCTTGGTCAAAACGCCCACCTTGTTACCTAAGTCACCGCGCCCTGCACAGGGGGGCCGGTATTCTCAGCTGTTACTCCATATGGTCATCTACCCCTCGTCTGGCATGCGCTTTCATCTGCCCCCACTCTCCCGCTGGCTCTCGGCCGCTGTGATCGGCGTGGCCCTGGCCGGCTGTGCCGACGTGCCCATCCCCTTCATGAAGCCCGACCCGACCCTGGTCGAGGCCAAGGTGGTGGCGTCGCCCCAGGCCAATCCGGATGCGCGCAAGCGGCCCTCGCCGGTGGTCGTGCGTGTGTACGAGCTCAAGAGCCGTGCGCAATTTGATTCGGCTGATTTCCTCTCGCTGTACGAGCGCGACAAGGACGTGCTGGGTGGCGATCTGGTCGCACGTGACGAGTTCGTGCTCAAGCCCGGCGAGACCAAGGACCTCAACCGTCAGCCGCAGGCCGACACCAAATTCCTGGCCGTGCTGGTGGGATTCCGCGATCTGGAAAAGTCCCGCTCGCGCGCCATTGCAGCCGTCGAAGCCAACAAGACCAACCGCTGGGTGATCAAGATCGAGCCGCTGACCGTGGCCATCCTGCCCGCTCCGCCGGCCAAGTAAGACAAGCAACGCTCGGCCCCAACCCGAATCCAGACCAAGGCATACACATGAGCTGGCGCAACAAAGTCGTCTGGTCGCAGGGCATGTTCCTGCAGCCGCATCATTTCCAGCAGGAAGCCCGCTACAACGAGCGCCTGATCGACAGCCGCGTGCGAGCCCTGTCGCCCTTTGCCTGGGGCTTCACGGAGCTGCAACTGGATGACAGCCTGCTGGCCCTGGGCCGTGTCGGCATCGCCCGCGCCAGCGGCATCTGGCCTGATGGCACACCGTTCGCCATCCCTCAGCTGGACCCGGCCCCCGCGCCACTGGACATCCCCGCCGATCTGAAGAACGAAGTCGTCTACCTGGCTCTGCCTGTGCAGCGCGAAGGCTTGAACGAGGCCGACTTCGGTGCCGGCACCGGTGCGGGCGCTGGCGATGAATTGGCACGCTTTGACACCCTGGTCGAGGGCGTGCGTGACAACACCGATGCCACAGCCGAGCCCGAAGAGATCCAGACCGGCCGCCTGCGCCTGCGCCTGCTGCGCGCCAAGGAGCTGACCGACGCCTACACCGTGCTGGGTTGCGCCCTCGTGGCCGAGCGCCGCAGCGACAACGCCGTGCTGCTGGAGCGCAACTACATCCCGCCGCAGGTGGTGTGCGATGCCTCAGGGCACCTGTCGTCCAGCCTGACCTTGCTGCATGGCCTGGTGCGCCAACGCTCGCACGCCCTGGCCGGCAAGATGGGGCAGTTGGGCCATGGCGTGTCCGAGGTCGCGCAGTTCCTGCGCCTGCAATTGCTCAACCGCCACGAGCCGCTGCTGCGTCAGTTCGCCAGCGCACCCAATGTGCATCCCAAGGAGCTGTTCCAGGTCTGCCTGCAGCTGGCTGGCGAGCTGTCCACCTTCCACACGGCGGCGCGCCGCTCGCCGGATTTCCCGCTCTACCAGCACGATGACCTGCGCGGCTGCTTCACGCCCGTGTTCGAGGCCATCCGCGACATGCTCTCGGCGGTCGAAGAAGACAACGCCGTGCAGATCGAACTGGTCGATCGCAAGTTCGGGGTGCGCACAGCCGTGGTACCCGATCTGGAGATGACGCGCAGCGCCACCTTCGTGCTGGCCGTGAACGCCCAGATCCCCGGCGAGCAACTGCGCACACGCTTCCCGGCTCAGACCAAGGTCGGCCCGGTCGAGAGCATCAAGGAACTCGTCAACTTCAACCTCGCCGGCATCACGCTGCGCGCCTTGCCTGTGGCACCGCGCCAGTTGCCTTTCCATGCCGGCTACTTCTACTTCGAGCTGGAACGCGGCGGCGAGCTGTGGCAGAAGTTCGAGGCCAGCGGCAACCTGGCCCTGCACGTGGCTGGTGACTTCCCTGGCCTGGAAATGGCCTTGTGGGCGATCCGTCGCTGATCAGTCGCTGAACCCGTTTGATTGAAAGCCTGGCATGACTCAGCCCCCTAATCAACCTCCGATCGATCCCTTTGCCTCGATCGACACGGGCCGAACCTTCGTGATGCCCACGCCAGGCCAACGCCCGGCAGCCGGCGCCACGCCGTTTGACAACATCGCCCGCGGTGCCGATGTGGCGGCTGATCTGGGCGCGCCTGACACCGGCCTGAATACGCTGGTGGCCTTGGCCAACCCGCTGTTGGCACTGGTACCCCAGATCCGCACCACCACCCATCTGGCCGACCCGGCTGCCCTGAAGGAATCGATGGCCGCCGGCCTGCGAGACTTCGAAGCCAAGGCCCGCGCCGCCGGCATCGCCAGCGAACGGGTGCTGGCCGCACGCTACATCCTGTGCACACTGCTGGATGAAACCGCAGCCAGCACGCCCTGGGGCGGCTCAGGCCAATGGGCGCGCCACAACCTGCTGGTCAGCTTCCACAACGAGGCCTACGGCGGCGAGAAGGTCTTTCAGCTGATGGCCAAACTGGCCGAAGACGTGCCCGCCAACCGCGATCTGCTGGAGTTGATCTACGCCGTGATCACCATGGGCTTCGAAGGCCGCTACCGCGTGATCGAAGGCGGCAAGACGCAACTCGACACCGTGCGTGATCGCCTGGCGCAACTGCTCCGGCAGGCTCGCGGGGACTATGCTCAGCCCCTGGCCCAACGTTGGCAAGGCGCGCCGCAAGCTCGCCGGCTGATGCTCTCGTGGCTGCCGTTGT
>NZ_SCTN01000353.1 GCF_004297345.1 Aquabacterium sp.
GGCCTGCATCACGGCGGGCGAGGTGTAGTTCTCGGAAGCGATCAGCTCGATGTGATCTTCCTGGCGCTGGTTTTCTGCCTGGATGGCAGCCCAGAGTTCGGCATCGACGTTGGCAATAGTGTGTTGGGCACGGTCAAACATGACTTGGCAGTCCTCTTCTAGGTTGAAGTCCCGCAGCACTGACCAATAAAGGCCAGGTGTGAGGGCTGCCCAGGCGAACGGCTGACTCAGCCCGGGCATCATCAGTCAAATGACTGAACAGCCCCTTGGGCCGGCCGCGCTTCCCGGTGGTTCACCACCTCAGGCAAGGATGCTGTTCAGCACCCCACCATGTATCGCCAGTTGCGCGGCTGGATCGGATTGTAATCTCAGTGAGCGGTCGGCGTCAGCAGCGCGACTTGCTCAGGACGATGTGCCACAGGGGCAGCGTCACTGGCAGCAGGAGCCACAGGCTGAACGCCAGCTGGGTTGGCAGCAGCCGACCCAGCCTTGGCTGCGGCCGCCGGCGCCACCGGCACGTCAGCCTGCACCACAGCCTGAGGCAGCGACACCGTCACCGGCAGCTTGACACCATTGGCGACCTGGCGCAGATACCCTTGCTCGGCCAGCACCTTGGATGCATAACCACCATCGTCCACCAGATTGGCCGCACCCACGTAGTACTTCAGACCGCCTTCCAGGCTACCGGCCTTGTGGATGCACTCCTTGAGCACCTGCACACCCACGCGCAGATTGGTCACGGGATCGAATGCGGCATTCTGGCCACCGAAGATCTGGTACTTGTCGCTGTGCACACGGGTCATGACCTGCATCAGCCCTTGCGCGCCCACGTGGCTTTGCGCAAAGGGATTGAAGCCGGACTCGATCGCCATCACGGCCAGAACCAGGGTGGGCTCCAGATTGACACGGCGGCCCACGGCCCAAGCCTCCTGCACCAGGCGGCTGATCGGCTCAGGCGCCACGTTGTAGCGGCGAGAGATCCAGTAGGCCACGGCAGACTGCTGGCGATTCAACTCGGAAGGATTCGTCGCCGTCGCGCGCTGAATGGCATCAGGCTCAGCCATGGCCAGCAACTCGCCGTCGTTGTCGCCGGCATCGTCAGCGGCCACGCCTGCACGCAGGTTGGCACGCTCCATCAGCCAGTTCAGGGCCTGTGATTCCAGCGTGAAGCGCACATCGGCACGCCCCATCAGGAACAAGGCTGCCACGACCGCGGTCAGGCCGACCATGGCCAGCGCGTTGTGGCTCACGCAGCGTACGCCTTCCAGCACGTCCTGCACGAACAAAACGGCAGGCGAGCGCAGACCAGCCACCTTGCGGCCGGCCTTGGGGGACTTCTCAACCTCATCAGCACCAACTGCCACGAACTCCAGGCTCGTCGCAGCACGTTCATACGCTGTCATGCTTCTCCTTTCCTCACGTCGCCTCGGCGCGCATCGGCTGACCATCAGGTCATCTGCCGGCAGCACGCCCAGGCGCC
Organism: Aquabacterium sp.; assembly: GCF_004297345.1. GTDB lineage: Bacteria > Pseudomonadota > Gammaproteobacteria > Burkholderiales > Burkholderiaceae_C > Aquabacterium. Next base: position 1,481 of record NZ_SCTN01000353.1, read on the forward strand.
AGTGATAATGGCCCCGGCTCGACACGATGGCGGGAGCGGTGCAAGCTCACTCGCCATCAAAAAAGGCCTGCCAAACATCAGCAGACCCCAAAGAACCGCCAGGGCTGGCAGCGTTGTGCCTCGTCAGAGACACACAAGGGGAAACCCGGAAAAACTGAAGCCGGGTTCGTTCGGGGCGGATTCTAGGCAGGCCTGTAATAACCAGTCAAGCATATAGAAGTGCTTTCTTATAACTTCAAATGATGAAATACCGTGATTTGCGCGACTTTGTGGCCGGTCTGGAGCGGCTGGGCGAGCTGAAGCGCGTCCCAGAGGCGGTCTCTACGTATCTGGAGATGACAGCACTGAGCGATCGCGTGCTGCGCGCAGGTGGTCCGGCGCTGTGGTTCGAGCATCCTGTACCCCCTCAAAAAGGTGGTCAAAATAACGCAGATCGTTACAAAGTCCCGGTTCTGGCCAACCTTTTTGGCACACCAAGGCGTGTGGCTTTGGGCATGGGCGCCGATGACGTGAGCGAGCTTCGTGATATCGGTCGCGTGCTGGCCAGCCTCAAAGAGCCCGAACCGCCTCGCGGTTTGAAGGACGCCGGCAAGCTGCTGCAGATGGCCAAGGCCCTGTGGGACATGAAGCCCTCCACCACCCGCAGCGCGCCTTGCCAGGCAGAGGTTCGCGAAGGCAGCGAGGTGGACCTGACCGAGTTGCCCATCCAGCATTGCTGGCCTGAGGACGCGGCGCCTTTGCTCACCTGGGGGCTGGTCGTCACACGCGGCCCGCAGAACGTACCCAACCCACGCCGCCGGCAGAATCTGGGTATCTATAGACAGCAGTTGATCGGCAAGCGCCAATTGATCATGCGATGGCTGGCTCATCGCGGCGGCGCGCTCGACTTCCGCGAGTTCGCGCTGGCCAATCCTGGCAAGCCCTTCCCCATCGCCGTGGCCCTGGGCGCTGACCCCGCCACCATCCTCGGTGCCGTCACCCCCGTCCCGGATTCATTGAGCGAGTACCAGTTCGCCGGCTTGCTTCGCGGCAGCCGCACCGAAGTGGTCAATACCGATGTGGGCGAAGGCGATCAATGGCTGCAAGTGCCATCCAGCGCCGAGTTCGTATTGGAAGGTCACATCCCGACTGCGCCCGCTGGCTACAAGGGCGTCAGCGAACACGGCGTGCCATTGATGGAGCGTGGCGGCTACCTGCATGCGCTCGAAGGCCCGTTTGGCGACCACACCGGTTACTACAACGAGCAGGACTGGTTCCCCGTCTTTGAAGTGCAGCGCATGACCAACCGTAAGGATCCGGTCTATCACTCTACTTATACAGGCAAGCCGCCCGATGAGCCTGCTGTGCTGGGCGTGGCGCTCAATGAGGTCTTCGTGCCCATCCTGCAAAAGCAGTTCCCCGAAATCGTGGACTTCTATCTGCCCCCCGAAGGTTGCAGCTACCGCATGGCCATCATCAGCATGAAGAAGGCCTATCCAGGCCATTCCAAACGCCTGATGTTCGGCGTGTGGAGCTTCTTGCGCCAATTCATGTACACCAAGTTCATCGTGATCTGCGATGACGATGTGAACATCCGCGACTGGCAGGAAGTGATCTGGGCCATCACCACCCGCATGGACCCGGTGCGCGACACCACACTGGTTGAAAACACCCCGATCGACTACCTGGATTTCGCCTCACCTGTCAGTGGTCTGGGCGGCAAGATGGGGCTGGATGCCACCAACAAATGGCCCGGCGAAACCAGCCGCGAATGGGGGCGCACGATCACCATGCCCGACGCCGTGAACGCCCGTGTGGACGACATCGTTTCGCGCATTCTTGGTCAAAAGACGTGAGTGAAATCAGCCCCATCCGACAAATGGACTTGCACTGCACAACGGCTTGAACTAATCTGAGCACGTCTGCTAGGCAGGCAACCTAAAGGGACGCAGTCTCTGCGTCTTGGGAAGTGGCAAACCAACTTTTTGCCCTTTCCTCGGACGGCCCGCGTGCCGCTCCAACCCCCGGCTTAGCCCGGGGGTTTCTCTTTGTGGGCTCAGGTTTTCAGCAATGCAGCCAGGCACTCCTTGAGCGCCAGGCGCACGCCCACGCTGCCTGCAATGGACGGCATCCAATCGAGCCAGGCTCGGTCCTCATGCTGCCAAAAACCCATGGGCGCAGGCGTCACCTTGATCACTGGCGAACCAGGCCGCAGCTCAACATGGCGCTGCGCGGCCTGCTCGAAGTCCCGCAAGGCACGAGGCATATGGAAAGCATCGGTCACCAGCACAATCTCGGGCACATGCTGATCGGCCAGCATGGCCACGGTCAGGGCCGCGTTGCCGCGCGTATCGACAGACTCAGCCTCGACCCAACGCATGGGTACGCCATAGGTCTGCTGCGCCACCTTGGCGGCGATATCAGCCTCGGATGCGCCCTTGTCACCGCGCTGTGCCCAACCCACGCCACCAGAAAAACCGAGGGGCAAGCCCGTGCGGCGCACCAGCCAGATGCCATAGCGCAACCGCTCGGCAGAGAACTTCGACAAATCCGAAGTGCCATATTCCATGGCAAACGCTTCGCGGCCACCGCCCAGCACGATGATGGCTGCCGGCGGTGCCCCCCCCTGAACAGATCGCCCCCCTTTTCGCACCACCAGCTCCAAGCGAGCCAGCGCCTCACCTTGCAAGGCCACAGGCGGGTGCAAAAACCGATCTTGCAACCAGACAGCCGTGACCTGGCAGGTTGACATCCATACGCCCAGCACACCCAGCATCAACACCAGGTAGCCTAGCCCACGGCGCGGCAAGATCAAGCGCGCGCCAATCAGAATCAGCAGCAAGAACGGCACCGGCGGCAGAGCCAATGTGGTCAAAATAGGTTTGTAGATACCCCAATCATTCATCCCACATTCCCCTGCGTCCGGCCACCAGCAACGTGCTGCCTATTTGGATAAAGTGAGGGGAGTCTACGCAATGGAACGCACGTCATGACAGGGTCTACACAATCCGACAACATCATCGCCGAGGAAGCGACCTTCGCAGGCGGCTGCTTCTGGTGTATCGAAACCGTCTTCAATCAGTTGCAAGGCGTGATCGAGGCTGAATCAGGCTACAGCAACGGCCCGCACCCGCACCCTCACCCTAGCTATGAAGACGTGTGCTCAGGCCTGACCGGCCACGCCGAAGTGGTCAGGGTACGCTTTGACTCGCGGCGGATCAGCTATCAGCAATTGCTGGAAGTATTCTTCGCCATCCATGACCCCACCACGTTGAATCGCCAGGGACACGACGAAGGCAGCCAGTATCGATCGGGCATCTACACCCACAGCGCACAACAGGCCCTGCAGGCCCGAGCAATGATCGAACACCTGACCATCAGCAAGGTGTTCCAGGATCCCATCGTGACGGAGGTGGCACCCATCACCAACTACCACCCCGCCGAGGCCTATCACCAGCGCTATTTCGAACAGCACCCGGGCCAGGGCTACTGCGCCGTGGTGATTTCACCCAAGGTCGATAAATTCCGCAAGACCTTCACAGACTTGCTGAAACCGAACTGAGTGACGCCAGCCTCGCGTCTATCAGGGGGCCAGACGCTGGATCAGCCAGGATCCGTCTGGCTGCAACTCGTACGCAATGCGGTCGTGCAGACGAGAACTGCGGCCTTGCCAGAACTCCCAGTGATCGGGCACCAGGCGATAGCCACCCCAATGCGCAGGACGCGGAGGATCATCACCCAGCTTCGCCTGCTGCTCTTTCCACGCGGCTTCGAGCACCTCACGTGATGCCAACACCTGGCTTTGCGGCGAGGCCCAGGCACCAACGCGCGAGCCTGCCGGGCGACTACGGTAATAGGCATCCGACTCCTCATCGGACACCCGCTCCACGCGGCCCTCCACGCGCACCACGCGCTCCAGTTCTGGCCAGAAAAACTGCATGGCCGCCATCGGATTGGCCAGCAAATCCTGCCCCTTGCGGCTGGCGTAATTCGTGAACCAGACCAGCCCACTTGCGTCCGCCCCCTTGAGCAGCAGCACACGGGTCGATGGCCTGCCATCTGCGCTGGCCGTGGCCAGGGTCATGGCATTGGGCTCCAGCGCTTTCGCTTTCACCGCCTCGTCAAACCAGTGATGAAACTGGTTGATCGGTTGGGGGAGAACATGCGACTCATCGAGTTCGGCTTGTTCATAGCTTTTGCGCATTTGCGCCAGATCGTGCGGTGTCTTGTCCATATTCAAAGTATCGGCCAGTTCTATTGCCACCTGAAATGACGGGGATCAAATCCGCGCTCGGGTATGCCCCTAAGTGAAGCCTCGGTGGTGCAGCGCAGCAATTACGGTCACACTTTGTTGCAAGAGGCTGCCCTATGAACAACCGCGCCACCGTCATCATCCTGCCACCATCTGGACCAGATGGCCGGCATGGGCTTGTGGCCCCCCAAGATCCCGTCGCAGCTTTCGGGCTGCTGCAGACCACGCTTTACCGCGTTCTGGCCAGTCAATTGCCCATGGTCCTGGTGGCACCCAAGGCCATCACGGATCAAGCCAGAGGCCTGCTCCCACACAACTGCTTGGTTGATGCATCTGCGGAAGGCGGTTTGGACGACGCCTACTCCTTGGCCCGATCTGTCGCAGCGGGCGTTCTGGCCAGCTCTCAGGCGGATGGCTGGCTGGTTCTACCAGGGGACATGCCCATGCTCAGCGTCGATACGCTCAAGCTGGTGTCCAACGCCGTTCAGACCTACCCCATTGCCTACGCCCAATACCAGGCCAGACGAGGGCATCCCATGGGCTTTGGCAAAGAATTGTTCTCGGAACTGGTGCACCTTGATCTCGACCGGGATCTGCACCGACTCACGAGCCGCTACCCGGCGGAAGGCATTGATGTGGATGACCCTGGCGTGGTGATGCAGGGCCAGGTCAGCCAGCACATGCCTGTAGCTGGCATGGATTTGCCGTTCAGCGCCAGATCGCACTCCTGATGCTGAACTGATTCATCGCTGGAAAGACAAAGGGCACACCGTTTTCACGGTGTGCCCTTTTTGCTCCCCGCCAGATCAAATCGATCTGGCGGGGAAGGATCACATGATCACTTGGCCACGTAAGGCGTGGTCGAGATAGGACGGGCACGCAGCTTCAAGCTGATGTCCTGGGTCAGGGAGCCGTAATCCAGGTCCAGCGCGAACACTTCGTAAGTTTGGAGTTCCAGCGCTTGCGTGTAAGAGGCCTTGGTTTCTGGCGTCAGCATCAGCTTGTCCAGCACTTCGTGGCCAGTGATGGACACGGGGAACTTGTACTTCAAAGCCAGAGGCGTGGCCACATGGTAGTTGTAGATGGCCTGTTGCTTGACGGTGGGCTTGCCCAGAGGTGTCACGTCAGCCAGCACTTGCTTGCGCACGTAATCGATGGTGAAGTTGGCCAGCGTCAGTTGCAGAAAACGCGTACCGGTGTCCATGTCATAACGAGAGAACACGAGAGCCGAACCCACAGCCGAACCCGAAGCGATGTTCAAGGCATTGCCAATCACGATCTTCGTGATGGGCATGTTGTAAGCGTTGTTGTTGGTCTGACCTTCGGTCTGGAACACGGTACCCACAGTCGTGGCAGTACCACGAGCTTCGATGGTGATGTAAGCCAAGCCCATCGCGCCCAGCACTTCATCAGGGAACTTCTGCACCGAGTTGGAAACGGTGAAGTTGATTGGGATGGTCAGATTGGCTTGGGCAGACAGAGCGGCCATACCCAGAACTGAGGCAATAGCGATCGAACGGAGGTTCAACTTCATATGGGATCCTTGGCGTGAAAGAGGTGGTTATCTGTTGTTCACACATTGCGTTGTGCGATGTAGTAATAATGGGCTAACCACATCCATTGCCTCCCCCCCTGGATGAGTGCCGCGACTTGATCAAGCGCTAACTAAGTCACACCGACTCGTAGAAACCCCAGGCGTTCACCTGAGGCAAAACCAAGGGGTTTCACTAAATCCCATCAAAAAACCACAACACGAAATGAAAAAGGCGCCCCGCATTTGCGGCGCGCCTTTCTGTGCGGTGAATCGACCATTCAAGGTCGATTCGGCTCCACAGCCATTCAGTAGAAGATTACTGAACGGTGTAGGGCTTGGTCGAAGCCAGCTTGGGCTTGCGGGTGGTGGAGTTGATGTCCTGGGTCAAGGTACCGAAGTCTTGATCCAACTGAGCAGCAGCCCAGTCAGGCAAAGCCAGAGCGGACACGAAAGCAGCCTTGGCATCAGCAGTCAGCTTCAGTTGGTCCAGTACTTCATGGCCGGTCACGGTCAGAGGGAACTTGTACTTCAGAGCCAGAGGCGTAGCCACGTGGAAGTCGTACACGGCGATGCGCTTGGCAGGACCGGCAGCCACTTCCTTGGAACCGTCAACGGTGCCGTCTTGGGTCGAAGGCGTTGCGTCAGCCGTCACTTGCTTCTTCACGTAGTCGATGGTGAAGTTAGCCAGGTTCAGCCCCAGGTAGATACCGTCGTCATTAGCGTAACGGAAGCGCAGAGCGGAACCAACAGCCGAGCCAGCAGCGATGTTCAGCTTGGAGCCGATCACGATCTGGGTCACGGGGAAGTTGAACGACTGCGAGTTAGGCACAACGACGCCAGCAGGCACGTCACCCAGGGCGGTGGCGTTGCCACGACCAGCGACTTCAACGTACAGCAGGTCAAACGATTGCAGGGC
>NZ_SCTN01000354.1 GCF_004297345.1 Aquabacterium sp.
CAGACGGAAAGCGCGGGCTCGACGGCGCGCGATACCGTGGTCAACCTGGGCAAGCAAGTCTCCAAATACTGGTACGTGGGTTACGAGCGCAACCTCAATGCCACCAGTGGCAACTGGCAGTTGATCTACCGCCTTGCTCAGCGCTTCACGGTGCGTGCCCAGGCGGGTGATGACAACGCCGTTGACTTCATCTGGAGCTGGAAGTGGGATTGAGTCACCCACATTGAATAATGCTCAGTGCGCCTCGGCGTGCAGCTTCTTGTGTATCTGCCTGATGCCCCACCAGATGGCCAACAGCACCAGCGGGATCATGGCGCCAGCCAGCATCTCCGGATTGACGGGCAGGCCAATCGCCTTGGCTGCCTTGCCGCCATAAAGCACCAGGCTGATCACGTAATAGGCAATGGCCGCGATCGACAGGCCTTCCACGGTGCTTTGCAGGCGCAGTTGCAGCTCCTGGCCTTTGGTGAGCTTTTCCAGCAGCATCTGGTTTTGCGTCTCGGTGGCGATGTCTACCCGGGTGCGCAGCAAGGCGCTGGCGCGCTCGATACGTTGCGACAGCGAGCCCAGCCGCTGAGCCGTGGCTTGCACGGTGGCCATTGCCGGTGACAGGCGCTTGAGCAGGAATTCGCCCACCATCTGCGTACCTGGAATGGCTGATTCGCGCAGTTGCTCTATACGTTGCTCGACCAAGCCTGAGTAGGCGCGTGTGGCCGAGAAGCGGTACATGTGCTCGGACGTTGCCTTTTCAACGCGTGCGGCCAAGTGGATGAGCTGCGTCAGCAAATCCTGATCGGAGGCTTCAGCGTTTTCCATGCGCGCTGTGATGGCAGCCAGTTGGGCTTCCGATTCAGTGAGCATGGCGCTGATGTCCTTGGCCACTGGCAGACCACGCAAGGCCATCAGGCGATAGGTTTCCAGCTCCAGCAGGCGTTGCGATGTGCGGCCAGAGCGGAGCTCCGAAGTATTGGCGGGGGACACGACCAGCAGCCGCTCGAAGCCGCTTTCGCGCAGGTGGAAGTCCGTGAACACGCACGAGCGCTTGATGCCCAGCATGGACACGACGGTCTCGCGCCCTTCAAACCAGGGTTCAGCCGTGGCGCGCATGGCAGGTACATCATCCACATCGCCGTTGATCATGGCCATGGTGATGGCGGCCACAGTTCGGCCTGGAATGGCTGCCAGCCATGCTGGATCAACCACCAGCGAGCGCAGGAGTTCGGCCTCGTCACCAGACTGCAGCACGTGGCCCGGCAAGGCCTGGACGATCGAGTACCGCGTGAATTCGGTGTGGCGCTCCCACTTGAGCGTGTGGTTGGCAAAGCGCAGCCGCAGGAAGTTGCCGTGCAGTTGCGCCAATGCAAGCTCGTCTTGCCCCGGGAGTTGCCTCAGGTGCTGCCACTCCTGCTCGCGCGTGATGCCCTCGTTAAGCACGGCCACGTACACGACCAGCGCTGGCAGTCGGATGCGCGCAGGCGGGCGCGCATGAACCTCGTTGTGCAGCACCTCGCGCAAAGGATCAGCCGGGGGCAGGACCCTGGTCAGATCAGACGGTGTGCGTGTGGTGGGGGCGATGTGGGCGGTCATGAACACTCTGCGGGCAACGAGTACAGCCCCTTGATCGTACATGCATGCGCGATAAGGCAAACTTCAGGCAAAGCAATGAGATGCGAGAAAAGGTGAACGCGATGCGTGAGTTCTGGAATCAGAAGTTTGGCGATACGACCTACAAATACGGCATGCAACCCAATGTGTTCTTGCGCGAGCAAGCGGGCTTGATCCCCAAGGGCAGCCGCGTGCTGGTGCCAGGGGATGGCGAGGGCCGCAACGGCGTCTGGCTGGCAGAGCAGGGCCATGTGGTCACCTCGGTGGATTGCTCGGATGTTGGCCTGGCGAAGGCGCGCAAGCTGGCGGCGCAACGCAGCGTGCGCCTGGAAACGCTGGACAAGGATCTGACCGAATGGACACCTGCTGCCGCTTCTGTGGATGCGGTCGTGCTGGTTTATCTGCACCTGCCGTCATCGCAACGATCGGGCATTCATGCCGCGATGCTGCAGGCGCTGAAGCCGGGCGGGCATCTGATTCTGGAAGCCTTTCATCCCACACAGATCGGACTGAGCAGCGGCGGCCCCAAGGATGCCGACATGCTCTACACGGTGGCTTATCTGCGCCGGGATGCCGAAGCCAGCGGCGTAGTTGGGCAAGAACTGACAGGCCTGGAAGGCCGTGTCACGCTGGATGAAGGCCCCTTCCACCAGGGGCCAGCTCAGGTGACGCGTTGGGTGTGGCGCCGCGCGGTTTGACCTCGCCACTTGCACGCCCTTGCGTAGGGGATAATAGGCGCACAGGCCGCTTTCCGTTAGTCAGACGGGTGTGGTGGGCCTGATTCAGGGCGGCAAATGAAAAAATACATGCACTTCCTGGGCCATGCGGTCATGGCCTTGTCACTGGTTGCTTGCGGCGGCGGAGGTGGCGGTAGCTCGAATCCATCCGCGACACCGTCGAGCCAAGGGGGCGTCAATGGCAATGCGCCGACTGTGGCGGTTGCGCCGGCCTTGCTCAATCCGTCCTCCGTTGAAGGCGTGCAGGCTGAAGGCCGTTTCGTCGCCACGATCACCACGCCATCTGGCACCGACTATTGGGTCGGAGCCGAGGAAAACGGCCAGCTGGTTGCTTCCGGGGATGCTCAATTCACCAGTGAGACCACGTTCGAGGTGGTGCTTCAGTTCACTGGTGATTTGCCGGCCGGTACTTACGAGTCGGAAATCCTCCTGCACATCTGCCGCGATCAGAATTGCGCCAGTGAGTTTGAAGGCAGCCCCTACAAGGTGCCGGTGCGTTATGCCATCAAGCCCAATATCCATGTTCCTTCTACCGCGGCGTTGAAGCGTTCAGGCCGTGAGGCTGCGCCAAGTCAGGTGCTTCATGTGGACATCCCGGCTGAGGCTGGGCAGGTCACGGCACAGTTGGTCGAGGCCTCGTCGTATGGCGTGATCAACGCAACGTTGAGCGGTGCCGATCTGAATATCAGCACGGTCCAGGCCAAGGCAGGAACCTACACCGCGAAGATTTTGCTGCAAAGCGATTCGGACAGTCGATATCGCCGAACGGTGGACGTGAGCTACGTGGTGTCGGCGCCTGCAGGCGGTGAGGTCGCGCTGAGCGCCGATCAATCATCACTGGACTTCAATGTGAAGCAGGGGGGCAACGCATCCGCAAGGGTGAAGGTCAAACGGCCAACCTGGACAGATGTCTGGACGCCTCCAGCCTTGATCAATGCGCCGGCTGTCTTCTCGCTCAAGGACCTTGGCAACGATGAGTTTGAAGTGAGCGTGAATGCGGTGGGTGCTATCAACGGTACGTACCAGACGGTGCTGCGCTTTGATGCCGGCGCAGCAGGTGGGCGCCTGGAGATCCCGGTCTCTGCCACAGTCAACGGGGTTTTCAGCGTAGGCGAGGGCAAGCCCTTTCCCACTCTTTGGGTGACCGATACCAGCACGGATCAAGTCTTGCTGACCTCCGCGAAAGTGGGAACCTATGATGGCGTGGCAGCCACTTGGACTGCGGTATCCGAGGTGCCATGGTTGATCGTGACCCGCGCATCCGGCACCACCGGCGTAGATACGCTGGAGGTTCGTGTAGACAAAGCCTATCTGAGTCAATTGCCCAGCTGGCAGGACGGCGCGATCGACGTTCGTGTCAATCGGCCGGGCACCTTGCCAGTGAAATGGCCTGTACATCTGCTGAACGATGTCTCTGTGGTCCGTGGCGTATCCAGCGGCAGCCTGGTGGGCCCGAAGGGGCGGATCTTCATCTCAGGGCGTTTCACCATGTTTGCCAATTTCGCGCAGATGTTGGCGGCAGGACAACTGAAGGTGACGGGTGCTTCGGTTGACGCCATGTCCCGCGTGACAGACCCACGTCTGTTGACCATCGACGAGCGATTGGTGCTGGACGTTTCTGGCGCCACGCCCGGTCAGGCGATCACGGTGTCTTTGACAACGGCCTTGGTGCAGACACAAGTTCAGATTCCCGTCGTGGCGGTTGCTACAGTGCCGTCGGCTTATCTGACCTTGCCATTTGGCAGCTACCGGCCAGCCGTCTATTCACCGGCCCTGAAAGCCTTGTATTGGGCTGGACAAGGTCAGGTGTACCGCTGGGCTTACGGCAGCGGCAACTGGCAACTGTCGCAAAGTACCTTGGATGGTGTCATCGACGTGGCCATGCGCTCAGACGATGTGCGTCTGTATGCCGTCGCAGGGCGTGATGTGATCGGGTATGACCCGGTCAGCCTGGCGCCCCTGGGGCGGGGCATGATGTGGGACTACCTCCCAAGCCAGCCGGGAGCCCTGTTTGACGCGCAAGTACCTGTGTCAGGCAAGGCGCTGGTTTTCCTGGCAGACGGTCGTGCATTTGGCAGCTTGTTGGGCGACAGGCAGGACAGGGGTACCGCCTGGATCTCTGGCGCCTCGTCTGTTGTTTGGGATTGGGACCTGGCAGATGCGCCCCACGTGGCGGAGCCAGGCTATCGCTTGAGGCCCGTTGCTGGTGCGACAACTGGATCTGCCATGGTTCGCAGTGCGTCCGGCAGGATGCTGATGGCGGTAGATCCAGACGGCATGCAGTGGTCATACTCGGCAGACGTGCGGGATGGCTGGACGCAATTGGGCTGGTTACCTCAGGGCGTTCAAGTGGCTGCTGTCAGCGACAACGGCTCGGTATGGCTTCGTACTGACGGCGTGTTGCAGTCTGGCGCCACGATGTGGACGGGGAATCTGTCCAGCAAATTGCCATCAACGCATACCTCGGGAGGTTTCACTTTGACGGGCGACGGGCGGTTTGCGTTGATCT
>NZ_SCTN01000355.1 GCF_004297345.1 Aquabacterium sp.
CTTCGGCGGCGGTACCGGTGAAGAAGGCTTCATCGCAGATGTAGACCTCGTCGCGGGTGATGCGCTTTTCCTTGATCTCCAGGCCCATGTCCTTGGCGATCGCGAAAATGGTGTTGCGAGTGATGCCGTTCAAGGCGCCAGCCGACAGGTCGGGCGTGTAGATCACGCCGTTCTTGATGATGAACAGGTTCTCGCCGGCACCTTCGGACACGAAACCGGCGCTGTCCAGCAGCATGGCTTCGTCGTAGCCGTCATCCGTGGCTTCCATATTGGCCAGGATGGAGTTGGTGTAGTTGCTCACCGCCTTGGCTTGCGTCATCGTGATGTTGACATGGTGGCGGGTGTAGCTGGAGGTCTTGACGCGGATGCCGCGCTTCATGCCCTCTTCGCCCAGGTAGGCGCCCCATGTCCAGGCGGCGACCATCAGGTGCACCTTGGCGCCCTTGGGGCTCACGCCCAGCTTTTCAGAGCCCAGCCACACCAGCGGACGGATGTAGCCGCTTTCCAGGTTGTTGGCCTTGACCACGTCGATCTGGGCCTGCATGACCTGCTCTTGCGTGAAGGGCATGGGCATGCGCAGGATCTTGGCGCTGTTGAACAGACGCTCGGTGTGCTCGCGCAGGCGGAAGATCGCCGGGCCGTTGACCGTGTTGTAGGCGCGCACGCCTTCGAAGGCGCCACAGCCGTAGTGCAGCGTGTGGGTCAGCACATGGATCTTGGCATCGCGCCACTCCACCATTTCGCCGTCCATCCAGATCTTGCCGTCGCGATCGTCCATCGACATGGGAAATCCTCTCAAAGGGGTTGCGCCCCATGAAATTGGGAGGGGTCGCTCATCGAACCTTAGATTGTAGCGCTGCTGCGGCCCCCTCCTCCGCAGGCACATCCCCCTAGGACGAAGCCAGCACCAGACGGGCCGTGTGGCGCGCGATCATCAGCTCTTCGTTGGTGGGGATCACCCAGGCGGCCGCGCGGCTGTCCGGTTTGCTGATGCGCAAGGCGTGCCCGTCAGTCACCGGCTGCAGATTGGCCGATTCGTCCAGATCAATGCCCAGCCAGGCGGCCTGGCGGCAGACCTGCTCGCGAATCGGCGCGGCGTGCTCGCCGATGCCTGCGGTGAACACGATGGCGTCCAGCCCACCCAGCGCGGCCGCCAGCGAGCCCAGTTCGCGCCCGATGCGGTATACATACAGCTCGACCGCTTGCTTCGCCTGGGCACTGTCGCTGTCCAGCAGGGTACGCATGTCCGACGACAGGCCCGACACGCCCAGCAAACCGGACTCGCTGTAAAGCAGATGCTCGATCTGGCGGGCATTCAAGCCACGCTGGTCCATCAGCCAGATCAGCACACCGGCGTCGATGTTGCCGCAGCGTGTGCCCATGGGCAGGCCGTCAAGCGCCGTGAAGCCCATCGTGCTGGCCACGCTGCGCCCGCCCTGCAGCGCGCACATGCTGGATCCATTGCCCAGGTGCATGACCACCGTGCGGCCTTTGGCGGCGTGCGCATCCACATGCGGCAAGCGCGAAGCCACGTATTCATATGACAGGCCATGGAAGCCATAGCGGCGCACACCCGCTTCATGCAGCTCACGCGGCAGGGCAAAACGCGTGGCCACGTCGGCATTGCCGGCATGGAAAGCGGTATCGAAGCAAGCCACCTGCGGCAGATGCGGTGCCAGCTTGCGCAAGGCCGCCACAGGCGACAGGTTATGCGGTTGATGCAGTGGCGCCAGCGGGATCAAAGCGGCCAGTTCCGCCATCACAGCATCATCCAGCACCACGGGTTCGTGGAAATGCACGCCGCCATGCACCACGCGGTGGCCAACAGCCTTGAGATGATGCCCATCCAGGAAAGGCGGCAAGGCATACAGCAAGTACGCCAGTGCCTGCTCATGGCCCATGTGCTCGCCAGGTGCCCAGCGTTGTTCCAGCAAGACCTGCTTGTGCGCATCTTTGGCGATGGCATGCGCACCGCTCGTGGCGCTACCCAGCCCCTCCACCTGCCCGTGTAGCAGGGGCTTGAAGGCCTTGGAGGTGAACACCGAAAACTTCAGGCTCGACGAGCCCGCATTGATGACGGCAATGGCATCAGTCATGGCGTACCCCGTGTTTACTTGCTATCGGAGGACGAAGCCTTGGCACGCGAATGCGCCAGCAACTTGAGCACGGCCGTCGAGGCCAGGCGGGTGCGCACGGAATCGGCGCGGCTGGTCAGCACGATGGGCACGCGGGTGCCCAGCACGATGCCGGCACTGTCGGCCCCCGCAAGATATTGCAACTGCTTGGCGACCATATTGCCCGCTTCGATATTGGGCACCACGAGGATGTCGGCCAGGCCCGCAACCGGCGAGTTGATGTGCTTGGTGCGTGCGGCCTCCACGCTCACGGCATTGTCAAACGCCAGCGGGCCATCGACCAGGCCACCCGTGATCTGCCCACGATCGGCCATCTTGCACAGCATGGCCGCGTCAATCGTGGCCGGCATATCGGGGTTGACGGTTTCGACAGCCGCCAGGATGGCCACTTTGGGCTCGGGCACACCCAGCACGTGCGCCAGGTCAATCGCGTTCTGCACGATATCGACCTTGTCGACAATGGTGGGCGACACATTCACGGCTGCATCGGTCACCAGCAGCATGCGCGGGTAGGTGGGCACGTCCATCACAAAGACATGGCTGATGCGGCGCCCGGTGCGCAAGCCCGTGGTAGACGACACCACGGCGCCCATCAACTCATCGGTGTGCAGGCTACCCTTCATGAGCGCCTGCACCTCACCATTGCGCGCCAAGGCGACGGCCTTTTCGGCTGCAGCATGGCTGTGCTCCGTATCCACCAGACGATAGGCGCTGATATCCCAGCCACCGGCCTTGGCAACGGCCTCGATCTTGGTGCGCGGCCCCACCAGCACCGGCTCGATCAGACCGTGCTTCGCGGCCTCCAGTGCGCCGGCCAGCGAATCAGCATCGCAGGGGTGCACCACGGCGCACGGCACGGGCGGGCAGTTCTCACAAGCGCTGAACAAGCGCCCGAACACATCGTTGCGGCGCAGGATCACGGCGGGTTGCTCGCGCTGGTCCACGGTCAGGTTGCGCGTAGGAGCAACCACCGTCACCTGCCCCTTGAGCAGCACGGTGTCGCCACGGCTAACCTGACAATCCAGCAGCAGGCGATCGGGCGGGAGCTTGTCCACCACCGTCACGTGGGCCTGCAACTGGTCACCCATGCTGACCTGGCCTGCATATGTCAGTTGATGGCCCACGATATTCGTGCCCGGGCCAGGCAAGCGGCGCTTGATCACGCCGTGGATCAGCGCCTCGGCACTCACGCCCTCACAGACCGGATCCCTCAAGCCAGCAGGCTGGCCATCTGCTGCCAGCCAGGAGGCATCGCCCGAGACCAACGCCAGCAACTCCACATCATCACGCGTGACGCTGTAATCCACGCTGACGCTGGCACCCACATTGATCTGGTCGTAGGTCTGGTTGCTGAAGGAAGTCACGGCGGTCAAGTCGTTCATATTGGTCTGCACCCATCTTCTGCGTCAATGATGACAAGCATAGGGCAGGAAAGATGATCGGCACGCCGTCTGCAGCCATCACTTGATGCAAGGCAGGATCGCGCACCGCCTCAGGCGGCGCCGGACGCACTGCTGGCGCTGAACGTTCCTGGGGTGCCGCCAACCAGCACAGGCTCCAGCGCCAGTTCGGTGCGATTGCGCCCCAAGGCCTTGGCTCGGTAGAGGGCTTCGTCGGCGCGTTCAATGGCCTTGTCCATGGCCTCCATGGGCATCAACTCCGCCACACCAGCAGAGAACTTCACCCGAAGATCTGGTGCCTGCTGCGGCCCCGCTGCGGCATCCAGCCCTTCGCGTACGCGCTCCATGGCCGTGAAGGCCTGATCAACGTGGGTGCCCGTCAGCAAGACAAGGAACTCCTCGCCGCCCCAACGCGCCACCAGATCGGTTTCGCGCAAGACCTTGCGCACCTCCTGCGAGAACAGGCGCAAGACATCGTCCCCGACCGCATGACCATGGCTGTCGTTGATGCGCTTGAAATGATCCAGATCGATCAAGGCCAGCGAACAGCCTTCGCCGCTTCGAGATTGCAGCTTCACATGGTGCGTGATCATGTCGCGCATGCAACGGCGGTTGAGCAAACCTGTCAGCTCATCGCGGTCAGCCTGCGTCTTGATATGCGCCAACGCCTTGAGCAGATCTTCCTTTTGCTGATGCAGCTTGGCGCGCATGCTGGTCAACTGCACCCCCAACAAGGACACTGGCGGCAAGATGGTCAATAGCACAATGAAATGAACCAACTCGGTTGTCGGATCATAGATTTGGGGCCACAGCAAGCCCAGTGCGGTCGTCGTCAAGCCCATGACCAGCAAGGCGTTCACGCTGATGAACAATTGGCCACGCAGCTTGAGCTTGAACATGGCGAAAAACAGGATGATGACCTGAAGGGAGAGCATGGCGCCTCGAACCGGGCTCATCACCGCGTAAAACAGCGCGCCGGAAAATTGCGCCGCGATGATCTGGGAGCCCGTCAAGGATGGATCCTTGAAGCGCATGTTCCAACCGGTGCGCAAGGCACCGTAGTAGCTGAGCGCGATCAGCAGACTCGTGACTTCATACACGCGCACGCCAGCATGCGAAAGCTGCCAACGGCGCAAACCAAATTCGCACAGCAACCATCCCACGGCATACACAAACGTGGCCAGCAAGGAGCGGCCAATCCGCACGCGCTGCTTGGGATCCCTGCTCAGAACCCCATTGAGCAGCGTCGCCAATAAGGATGGCCGGGCGCGGCGCGCACCGTTTTCCCCCGGCTGTGTTTGGGTAGCAAGTTCAGGCATGGCAGATTGGTGTCGGCAGACCGCGCTCAGCCTTGAGCACCCGCGGCGCACCAAATCTCGCAAGCGCGGCACAAACGTGAAGACAGACACACAGGCCGCCACCCAAGCTGAAACAGGCGCACCAACTTTACAAAACCCGTGCCCACAATGGTCAACAGCCCAGGTACGCCATACGTTCAACAAACCATGCCCGAACTCAATGCCCCCTTTGCGAACTACCGCACCAGTCGCCGACGCGCGCTTACCCTCCTGGGCGGCCTGCTATCTGGTGCGAGCGGGTTGCTAGCGGCATGCAGCACACCTGATGCCAAACGCCACAATCCAGCCCCCCGCCAGGCAGCGCCCGGTTCATCACCGCTGGCCACCCAGGATCGCCCCGCGCTGTACCGATTGGTCAACCGACTGAGTTGGGGCGCCTGCGACAGTGAACTGAACATGGCCGCTCAGTTGGGAGCCACCCGCTACATCGGACAGCAATTGAACCCGGGGCCACCCGCACTGCTATCACCCGCCGCCCAAAAGCAGATAGACGATCTCACCATCTCGCAAAAGCCGCTGACGGTGTTGTTGGCTGACCTGGACGGCTTGCGCCAGGCCGACGACAAACAGCCCTACCAGAAGGAGCTGTCCCGTCTGGGCCGCGAAGCCGCCACACGCCACCTGCTGCGGGCTTTGTATTCGCCTCAGCAACTGCGCGAACACATGACCTGGTTCTGGCTCAACCACTTCAATGTGCACATGCACAAGCACAACATCCGGGCATTGATCGGCGACTATGAAGAGCGCGCCCTGCGCCCCCATGCGCTGGGACGTTTCCGGGACATGCTGGGGGCAGTGGCCCATCACCCAGCCATGCTGCGTTATCTGGACAACGAACAAAATGCCGCGGACCGGTTGAACGAGAACTATGCCCGTGAGTTGCTGGAACTGCACACCCTTGGTGTAGATGGCGCCTACTCGCAGCGGGACGTGCAGGAACTGGCCCGCGTGCTGACTGGCCACGGCGTGCAGCATGCGGACAAGATGCCCAAGCTGCGCCGTGAACTGGCAGGCCTGTATGTGCGTGAAGGCGCCTACGAATTCAACCCGGCCCGCCACGACTTTGGCAACAAGACGGTGTTGGGCCACACCATCCAAGGCCGTGGCGCGGCGGAACTCAATGAGGTGCTCGATCGCTTGGCCGCACACCCATCCACTGCACGCTTCATCAGCCGCAAGATGGCGCGCTACCTGCTCATCGACCAGCCTGATCCAGCCCTTGTCCAACGCATGGCCGATGTCTTCCTGAGCAGCAACGGCCATATCGGCGAAACGCTCCAGGTGCTGCTGAATTCGCCTCAGTTCACACAGAGCGAACCAGGCAAGTTCAAGGACCCGATGCACTTCGTACTCTCGGCCGTGCGTGCAGCCTACGACGACAAGCTTGTACTCAACATCAACCCGATCATCAACTGGCTCAATCGCATGGGAGAGGGCCTTTACAACCGGCCAACGCCGGACGGTTATCCGCAGACGGAGGAAGAATGGGCAAGCTCAGGTCAGATGGCCGTGCGTTTTGACGTCGCCAAGGCCATCGGCACACACAACGCTGGATTGTTCAAAACCGAAGAGGGCCCCGCACGAAGTGAACAAGCAGCCTTCCCGCAACTGGCCAGGGCCAGCTACTACCAGTACACCCGAGCGCTGCTCAGGGATGACACGCGCAAGGCCCTGGACAACACAGCGTCACCGCAAGACTGGAACACGCTGTACCTGTCTTCGCCCGAATTCCAGTACCGTTGAGCCAAAGAAAGCACCCATGCAACGCCGCACTTTCCTGTCCTTTGGCGCCACGTGTGCAGGCCTGGGCAGCCTGCCCTTCAGCTCGCAGGTGATCGCCGCCGGTGGCCAAACGGCCCCGCGCTTCCTGCTGGTCTTCCTACGTGGCGGCTACGATGCCATGAACCTTCTGGTACCGGCATCGTCCTTCTATCAGGAGGTTCGCCCTCACATTGCCTTGCCCATGGCCACGGCAGACAAGCCAGGCGCCATCCGGCTCACTGATCAATGGGGCCTGCACCCTGCCGCTGAAGCGCCCTTGCGCGGCTTGCTGCAAGCCAGGCAGATCAGCTTTGTGCCCTTTGCCGGCACAGACGACACCTCGCGCAGCCATTTCGAAACACAAGACAGCATTGAATTGGGGCAAGCCACAGGTAGCCCGAAAAACTTCCAGTCAGGCTTTCTCAATCGCCTGGCTGCAGCGCTCAACGGCGGATCGGCCATGTCATTCACAGACCAGCTGCCCACCGTGTTCCGAGGCCCCATTGACATTGCCAATGTGTCCCTGAAGACCAATTCGAAGAAAGGGCTGGACCAGTCCACCCAATCGGCATTGGCTGACATGTACCGGCATCACCCACTGGGCGCCAAGATCAACGAGGGCTTTGAGGCACGCAAAGAGCTGAGCATGGACATGGCAGAGGAGATGGAAGCGGCCAGCCGCCATGCGGCATCTGCCAACGCCTTCGAGCAGGAGGCCCGAAAAATGGCCCGTTTGATGCGAGATCGGCACACGATTGGCTTTGTGGACATCGGCGGCTGGGACACCCACGTCGGACAAGGGCAGCTGGAAGGCTACCTGCCCAGCCGGCTGGCCCAACTCGCCAGCGGGCTGGCGGGCTTCGCAGAAGAAATGGGCAGCAGCTGGAAACAAACCACCGTACTGGTGATCAGCGAATTTGGCCGCACCATGCGAGAAAACGGCAACCGAGGCACCGATCATGGACATGGAACGGTGTACTGGGCACTGGGCGGCGGCCTGGCTGGGCAAGCCGTGCTTGGCGAGCAAACCACCGTCGAAGCCAGGACCTTGTTCCAAAACCGCGATCTGCCCGTTCTCAATGATTACCGAAGCCTGTTGGGCGGTCTGTTGCAACGCCAATATGGCTTGTCTTCATCCGCCATCGATACCGTCTTTCCTGGCAGCAAACCCAAGGACATCGGCTTGATCTGATCCGCCACAAGCCCATCACGGTTTAGCCCTGCTTAAGCGTAGGCAAGGAATCATCGTTTGTCACAGGTATGACCGGCTCCTAGAGTCGAGCCCGCTCATGGCCAGCTCAGCCCATGCAGCGTGTTCAAAGGCGTACCGACGATGTCCACTTCCTCCCCTGCACTTCGCTCCACAACAAGCGGTTCATTCAACTGGCTGTCAACCCTCTATGTGGTGCTCATTGCCCTGGTGATGTCAGGCACCGGCTGGCTGGCGTTGCGAGAAGCCAGCACCCGCTATCTGCTGCCATTCCAGTCCGACAACGTGGCTGAGCTGGCGCAACACCAGGCTCGCCTGCTTCGCGACAAGCCCACGCTGGACAACATCCAGACCTACAGCCCTGAGTTGGCCACGCTGGCACGCGGAACGGACCCGCAACGTTTCGTGGATTCCAAGCTGATCGAGCATGGGCTGTATCTGGCACAGATGCCCAAGCTCAATCAAGTCCTGCTGGCCTCGCACATCTTCACAGGTGTGGCCTGCATGTTGTTAGGTGGATGGCAGTTCTGGCCTGCTTTCCGCAAGCGCTTCATGCGCCTGCATCGCATGATCGGTGGCATCTACATCGTCACGGTGCCCATCTCGGTGCTCTTGTCCTTCGCCTACCTGACCGTGACGGCACCACACAACCTGTACACACGCCTGGCAGCCTGGGTGGCGCTCTGGTTGTTCGGAACGGTAGCCCTGTTCAGCGTGGCTGCCGCCGTGCATGCGCTCAGGCAAAAGCGGATCCACGAGCACATGGGCTACATGGCCCTGTCATTTGCCTGCATGCTGGTCGCCCCCATCTTGCGCTTGAACTGGGTGATGCTGGCCTGGTTGTTCCCGCACATCGATCAGGAAACCCTGAGCCTGGTGACCATGGGCATCATGATGCCGGAGTGCCTGCTCATCGGCTATGGCCTCATTCAGGTCAATCGCCAATATGAGCGCGCCATGACACGCCGCACGCCATCAGACTTGACCCGCAGCATTCAGCAGGCCTTCCAGCGTGCCATGCCGCTCTGGTATGCGCTGGCACTGGGTGCGCTGTTGATCAGCGTCGTGCACTTCGGCGCAGGCCTGGGCATGTCCAGCACTGACAGCGCACACAAGCTGGTCAACACGGCGCTGCTGGAACGCGAAAGCACTGTCCTGCAGGCACACCCACTGATTCGCAACGTGTTCGCGCTGTCAGTTGGCTTGGCCTTGCTGCTTGGCTTGCATCTGTTCAATCGCATGCTGAACAGGGCGCCTTCACAGACTGGCACTGGCCATCTGCATGGCGCCGCACGCCGGGTACTGATGCTGTCGCTAATGGCAGGTGCAAGCGCCATCTACCTGGGTTGGCACATCGGGCTGGCACCGGCACAACAGTGGCTTTCAGGCGGCACGCTCTACACCACCAGTGGCCTGTTGATCCTGGCCTTCTCTGGTCTGCTGGCAGGCAATATGGCCAAGGGTCATCTGCCAATGATGAAGGAAAGCCTGGCCTTCCTGTTGAGCGTGCTGCCATTTGCGCCACTGCTGCTCGTCAACCTCTGGTTGCTGCAATGGTTGCCCATTCCTGCAGACTACATCCAGCAAGGCCAGGCCTATGTACTGGCCGCAGGCGCCTGCGGTGTACCGATGTTCGCCGCCATGTTCCATGCCGTGCTGGGCCAGGCGGGCCGTGAACATGGCTGATCGCCTCGACCACCGCACACACCCGTTTGCCATGACTCAACCAACGCTGTACGTCGATGCCGCACCAGGTGTTCGCCTGGCTGTCTACACATGGGGACAAGCGCCCTCGCCCGATCAGCCCAGAGAGACCTTGGTGTTACTGCACGGCTTTCCGGATCGAGCCGTATTCTGGCAAAAGGTAGCCAAACGGCTGAGTTCATCCTTCTACGTGGTGGCTTATGACATGCGAGGCTGCGGCGCATCATCTCCGATCAGCGGCAGGCGTCACTACCACTACGCCCCTTTGATCAACGACCTGTACGCAGTCATTCAGGCCGTCAGCCCGAAGAACAAAGTGCATCTGGTAGGACATGACTGGGGCGCACTATATGGTTGGGATGCCATCTTCGATCCGCGTGCCGCTGCCCGCATCGCGTCCTTCGTGACCATGGCGCCCAGCCTCAATCAGGTTGGCCAGTGGATGCGTCAGCGCTTGCTTCACCCCACACCTGCCAGGCTGCTTGAACTGACCCACCAGGCCTTCATCAGCAATGGCCTGATGACCTTCTTCACGCTCCCCCTCCTGCCGGAGCTGATGTGGCGATCGGGCATCGCGATGAAGATGTTCAGCTTCTTCATGAAGCGATTTGAACACCTGCCCTACGAACCCCAGGCGGGTGTGGAAGGCGACGCGATTCGCTACCTGGGGATCTACCGATCGAATCTGCTGCAACAGGTGCTGCGCCCACAGCCAACCCAGACCACGTCGATTCCTGTCCACGCACTGATCGCCTCTCGCGATCCCTTCCTGCCGCCACGCGTGTTTGAAGGCTGCCGTCAATGGACGACGCATTACAGCGAAAGCCGCGTGGATGCTGCGCACTGGGCACCGTTGAGTCAGCCCGAAGACCTGGCGCGCACCATCTCGAACATGGCCATGGCCCACACCAGTTGCGTGTGAAGTGCGACGTGACAGCTCATAATGTGGCCAATCAGGCCCACGATGCACCACACCCGCGCAGCAT
>NZ_SCTN01000563.1 GCF_004297345.1 Aquabacterium sp.
GACTACCGGAAGGAGAGGGACTTCATCAAAGGTCAGATGCAGCGCCTCCGCGAACGGAGGGCCGCCCACCCAGAGGAGGCCGCAGAGATTGATGCCCGCCTGCATGAATTGCTAGACAGTTACCCACTGCCCCCGCGTGTGTTGCAGTCTGGAAAATAGACAAGAAGGACGCACCACGCTGGAAAAGCTGGGCATCTAGGGCTTGCATTCCAGCGTATGCACTAATCAGCCAAATTTGGACGGGACGGAAATGGACCTTGAAGTGATGATTAGAGGAGGTGGCACCTTTATCGGCCTCGTTGCTGCGGGCGCAGGTGCCTTTAAGAACGCCATGGACTTGACCCAGTTGCGAAGTGGTCGATTGAGGGAAGAGTACAAGTTTGCGCGGGAATTCTTCGCCGATTACAAGAAGGATGGGGCCATGCATCCCTTCTTAAAAACGAAAGGCCTTCAGGCGATAGCTGGCACCACAGACATCAATCCAAGCGAAATCCAATATTTGTTGACTCTCAAGGGCGCACCGCAAGCAATCAAGAACTATGTTTTTGGCAAGAAGTACTTGCAGCACCTAGAAGGTGTCGGCAATCTCCAGGTTGACTTCAAGGACCGCTACAAGAGTCCACGGTATAGGAAGCTGCTGAAGGGGTGGTACTTGTTTTGGTATGGGTTGAGCGTGTTCGCTGCAGGCTCTCCGTTCATCTTCTCTAGCTTCTTTGCGCGCGGTGGGGTTACTTCACCCGGACTCCTTCTGGTCACGCTTGCATTCTTCAGCCCATATGCATTTCTGGCATTGAGGGCGGGTGTCCGCGTCAGTCGTGCGGAGCATTTGGTGTCCACGCAAGAGGCGCACACTCAAGCCATCATCGTGCCGATGGGTAGCGAGCCGATAGTCGAGCCGTCAGCTAAATGGCATGGCTGAACAAGGCTACTGAGTGCGGGTGAGGCCCCTTGGGGGTAGTCGGACCACGAAAGCGATACTAGTTACGTGGCAGTTCTGCGTTAGGGCGCAAAAAGAGCGCCCGAAGGCGCCCTAGGGGGGCAATCTTATTTGCCCAAGTGCCTACGCACTGCGGCTGCCGAGTGACCAACCACACGGACAGCGTCTTTCAGTTTCTGTTCAGTCACACCAAGCGTCTGGGTCCAATAACGGACCTCCCAGGGTTCGGTAAGGCTGATCTGGCTTGCGTCTTGGGGACGCTTTAGATTCAAGTTGTCGCTCATGATTCTGGAAAGGCTTTCTGCTAAGTAGGCATTGCAAAAAGACACCGCCCCGAAACCAGAAATCCGATACCATTAAAACTGCACTGAGTACCTGACTCAAGCACCCCTGGCGGTATACGACTGGGGTAGAACTCGCCGGGGGACCGTAATTCCCTCGGCGTTTTCGTTTCTAGGAGGCATTATGCAACTTTCAAAAACACTGTGAATAAATACAGGTGTTATTCTGAGGGGCTTGTTAGCACTCTATTGTGGTGAGTGCTAATGGCGTGTAAACTTGTCGCCCCTATCCGTTGGGCCTAAGTACTGCCCTCCGCAAGCAGTCTGGAGTGGGGACGAAA
>NZ_SCTN01000356.1 GCF_004297345.1 Aquabacterium sp.
GTCGGTGTACTTGAACGAACCGATGTTGATGTTCAGGTCACCAGCGATCGACACGCCGTCCTGGCCGCTGACTTGGCTCAGGGCTGCGTCGTCGATCGAGGACATGGCGGAAGCGGAAGCGGCCACGGCGGTCAGAGCCAGGGCAACAACGGAAAGCTTGAATGCTTGCATGTAGAACTCCAGATGTATGTGTGTGAGTGGATCTCGCGCCGCGCCAGCTCATGCAACCTTTCAGGTGATCAGACTGTCCGGCTGGTTCGATGCGACGTCGGCATCGAAACCACGGCGATCTGGCTGCGGCGTGACCGAATCATCACGCCTTGATACAAATGCGAGACTGGCCTGACAAGCCAAGCGCATGACCCTCCAAACCACCCTAATGAAGGGCGAGGAAACCCCTTAAGTGCTAGCCCTGAAGGAACCGAAGGCGACTTGGCAAATGGCGACAAAAAAGGGGCCTCAGCCCCTTGAATTCCAGTGGAAACCCACCCTACGCCTCGCGTTCAGGCCGGCCGACGCAGCTTGCGACGCATCCACCAAAAAACAACGATCAGCAAAAGCACGCATGCAGCCAACGCGGCATAGCTGCTAGCACCTGGATCGCGCCAGGCCTCGGTCAATCTTTCCATGAACAAGGAAATCATGATCGTGCCGGGCATCAGTCCAATGAACGTGCCCAGGACGTAATCCAGCAAACCCACTCGCAATGCACCCGCGACCATGTTGATCATGATGAATGGTGCAACCGGCAAGGCACGCACCAGGATGACGGTCAACAAGCCGCGACGCTGCAAATGGCTCGACAGCAAGACCAGACGCCCCTTTGTCCAGCGGTCCATGGTTTGCGCGCCCGTGTATCGACCAATCCCGTACGTCACAGTAGAGCCCGCCACCATGCCGATCAAGGCATAGAGCATCCCCGGCCAGGGTGTGAAGATCAGCGCACCCACCGTGATCAGCACCAGCACCGGCATGCCAAGCATCACAGCCACCACGTAACCGCCGATGACCGCCAAGGGCCCGATCGGCAATGCCAGCAATTGGCGCCCCATCTCGCTCAAGGATTGCGGATCAAGCCAGTGACGCATGTCAGGCCTGCGCAGCAGCAGCGCCAATCCCACCAGGATCGACAGATATACCGCCAGCAATACCCAGCGCCAGATCTGCCGACCGGCAGCCACAGGCTTTTCACTCACGAACGACTCCATCAAGCGGGGCGCCTGCTTCCCCCGGCGTGCCACAGGCTGCAGCATCTTGAGGCAAGACGCGCTTGAAATCAGCCGGGGCTTACCTTGGTGTCGTCCTGGACACCCCGGGAGTCGGGGGGCAACTAGATGTCCACCGTGGCACCTGCCATGGCTTCCACGCGCTCGATCAACGCCATCGGGCTGAACGGCTTGACGATGTAGGCATCCGCGCCCGCAACCGCCCCCTCCGCCAGATCGCCCGACTGTCCGCGTGCCGTGAGCATGAGCACCTGAATCTGCTTGAGCTCGGGATCCTGCTTGATCTGATGGCAGACCTGATAGCCGTCCAGCTCGCCGGGCATCATCACGTCCAGCAACATCACGTGCGGCTTGAGGGCTCTGGCCATGCGCAGGCCAGTCTCGCCATCTGGCGCCTCGTGAATGTCGAAGTCACCGAACTCCAGTGTCATGCGCACCAGCTTGCGGATATCGGCCTGATCATCCACGATGAGAATGCGATAGCTCATGCCATGACTCCGACTGCACGCCCGTCAAGAGACGCGCTGCCCCAATAGCCAACGGCCAACGCGAACTGCCACGGCCTCTGCCGTCACCGGCAGGTTCATGACCTCGGCTGACTTGGGCAGGCCACCACGGCGCGCCAGATCGTGCTCACCGCATTCGGTCAGCACCAGGATGCGCATGTTGGCGATCGATTCGCAACGCTCCAGCGTGCGCAGCATGGCCATGCCGTCCATGCCGGGCAGCTCCAGATTCGTGATCAGCAGATCAGGCACTTTCTGGCCGATCTGCAGCAAAGCCAGATAACCTGTTTCGGCAAAACGCAGGCTCACGGCAGAGCCATAGGGCTGCATGGCCTGCGCACAGCGAACCTGCCAGTCCTGGTCATCGGCGACCAGCAAGACGTCCATCGGCGTCAGGGCATTCGAAGGTTCGGGAGGCAAGGCCATCGGCACCGCATCCAGCAAGGCATGCGCATGAGGGCGGGTCAAGGCGCTGCGGGGCATGGTCTCCCCGCCCAGGCCCGTGCTCAAGGCCAGCGCTTCTACCGCGTTGTAGGGAATGCGGCGATGACCGCCAGGCGTGCGAGCGGCAGGCAGGATATCGGCCTCCACCCACAGTTGGACAGTACGCAGTGAAACGCCCAGGCGCAGGGCGGCTTCACGGGTCGTCAGCATGCGGGCGGCTGGGCCCAGAGGGATGACTTGAGACATCTCGCGCCTTTCAAACACTCGCCACTTGGCAGTTGAGATACCGTCCTTATCGGCAGTGATTTCATTTTTGCGAGTTCAAAAGCACTGCGGTGCGCCAGAGCATGCACAAAGACGGTGCCCTCGTGAAGAAGTGGCGCTTTGGCAAGCCCGGCGAATTGGGCACAATCGTGCTCCATGAACAAAGCCTTCACCAAGGAACCCGACGGGGACGATGACGACGACCTGTCATTGCCCCCGCTGCCTGCTGGCGGCAAGAACTACATCACGCCCCAGGGCTACCAGCGCCTGCGCACCGAGCTGCTCAACCTGATCGACATCGAGCGCCCCAAGATTGTGGAGATCGTGCACTGGGCCGCCTCCAATGGCGACCGCTCCGAAAACGGCGACTACATCTACGGCAAGAAGCGCCTGCGCGAGATAGACCGCCGCATTCGCTTTCTGACCAAACGGCTGGACATCGCCGAAGTGGCTGACCCGAGCCTGCACCATGGCCATGACCAGGTGTTCTTCGGTGCCACCGTGACGTACGAGAACCTCGCGGGCGTGTCGCGCACGATCACGATCAAAGGCATCGACGAGGTCGACAGCCTTCAGGGCGAGGTCAGTTGGGTGTCACCCATTGCCCGAGCCTTGATCAAGGCGCGCGAAGGCGATGAAGTTCAGTTGATGACGCCAGGCGGCATCGAGCGCCTGGAAATCATCAAGGTGCGATACCCGGCGCCGGAAACCAGTCACTGACTGAAACGCTCGGCCTTGAGCACCACAGGGCAACGCTTGAGCGTGCGGATCACATCAGCCAGGTGCTCGGTATCGCGCACGGACAGCGTCAGCTTCAACTCGGCCGTTTCGCCCAGGCGCTCGTCACCCATCTCGATGTGGGTGATGTCGGTCTCGGCACTGCTGATAGAGGCGGCCACCTGCGCCAGCACGCCCTTGCCATTGGCCACCAGCACCTTCACGGCTGTTTCGAACAAGCGTGTAGGTTCATCAGACCAGCTCACATCAATCCAGCGTTCGCTGTCGCGCTCGAACAGGCGCTTGCCCACACCGCAGGACTGCGTGTGCACCACCAGGCCTTCACCCCGGCCCAGATAGCCCGCAATCGGATCCCCCGGCACAGGGCAACAACAAGGTGCCAACTGCACGGTCGCGCCTTCGCTGCCATCGATGATCACCGAGCCATGTGAAGGCGTTTCATCCGAGAAGCGGCCCAGCGTCAGCGTGAGCGCATCGGGCTTGGAACCCGTCTCGGCCATCAGCTGCGCCAGGCGCTTGGCCACCATCGTGGCGATCTTGCGGCCCAGGCCGATATCGGCCAGCAACTCGTCGCGGCTGCGGTTGCCACCCCAACGGATCAGGCTTTGCCACAACTGGCCTGCAGCGCCCTCGGTGTTTTCGTCACCCGCAGGCAGCGTCAACCCTTCTGCGCGCAGTGCCTGCCCCAGCAGCTTCTCACCGAGTTCCAGAGACTCCTCGGCTTCCATGTTCTTGAGGTAATTGCGGATCTTGGAGCGTGCCCTGCCCGTGCGAACAAAGTTCAACCAGCTCGGATTGGGTTTGGCGCTCGCCGCCGTGATGATCTCGACCACATCGCCGCTGCGCAACTCGGTACGCAAGGCCACCGGTTCGCCATTGACCTTGGCCGACACGCAGCGGTCGCCCACACCTGAGTGGATCGCATAGGCGAAATCCACCAGCGTGGCGCCCTTGGGCAGCGCCACGATGCGCGATTTGGGCGTCAACACATAGACCGACTCGGGGAACAGGTCGATCTTGAGGTGCTCCAGGAACTCGGCCGAATCACGCGTTTCGTGCTGGATGTCGATGAGCGACTGCAGCCACACAGCGGCCTGCTGCGGCGAGGCGTCATCGGCCGCATCCTGCTCCTTGTACATCCAGTGCGCGGCAATGCCCTTCTCGGCCACGGCATGCATGGCCTGCGAGCGGATCTGGAACTCCACCGCCGTGCCCACCGGGTTCACCAGCGTCGTGTGCAAGGACTGGTAGCCGTTGGCCTTGGGGATGGCGATGTAGTCCTTGAAACGGCCCGGCAGCGGTTTGTAGAGCTGGTGCAGCACGCCCAAAGCGCGGTAGCAATCGAGCAGCTCACGGGCCACGATACGGAAGCCGAAGATGTCGCTGACCTGGGCGAAGCTCAGGCGCTTTTCGATCATCTTGTTGTAGATCGAGAAGATGGTCTTCTCGCGGCCATAGACCTCGACCTTCATGTCCGCGTCATGAAAGGCCTCTTCCACTTCCTTGCGGATGCGGTCCACCAGATCACGGCGGTTGCCACGCGTTTTCTTGACGGCCTTGGACAACACCGAGTGCCGCCAGGGGTTGATGTACTGGAAGGAGAGTTCCTGCAACTCGCGGTAGGTCTGGTTCAGGCCCAGACGGTGCGCGATGGGCACGTAGATGTCCAGCGTCTCACGGGCGATGCGGGCCCGCTTGTGCGAGACCATCGCATCCATCGTGCGCATGTTGTGCAGACGGTCGGCCAACTTGATCAGGATGACGCGCACATCGCGCGCCATGGCCAGCAGCATCTTGCGGAAAGACTCGGCCTGGGATTCTTCCTTGGTCGAGAACTGCAGCTTGTCCAGCTTGGTCAGGCCGTCCACGATTTCGGCCGTGGGCGCGCCGAAGCGTTCGATCAGCTCGATCTTGGTGACGCCGCAGTCTTCCATGGCGTCATGCATGAGCGCGGCCATGATGGCCTGCGCATCGAGCTTCCAGTCGGCACAAAGGCCGGCCACGGCGATGGGGTGCGTGATGTAGGGCTCACCGCTGGCGCGGAACTGGCCCAGGTGAGCCTCGTCGGCAAAGCGGTAGGCGTCGCGCACGCGGCGGATGTCCGCCTCGTCCAGATAGTCGAGTTTGTGAGTCAGAGCGGCGAAGGAAGCCGCGGCAGCATCATGGGCCAGGGTCATGTGTTGACTGTAGCGTGATTGTGTTGGGCCGTGAGAGACCTGAATCAATCAAGGAAATAGCAAATGCAATGGCAGGTGCAATAAAAAAAGCCCGTTCGAGACGGGCCTTTTTGCAAGTTGGATGCCGCAGACAGTCATCAGGGGCATCGGCTCCCGTGGGAGCAACCGATCACACGGATCAGGTCGGGACCTTGCGCAGCATTTCCAGGCCAACCTGGCCGGCTGCGATTTCGCGCAGGGCGGTCACGCCGGGCTTGTTGCGCGACTCAATCTTGGGCGTGTGGCCTTGGCTCAGCATGCGAGCACGGTAGGTTGCAGCGAGCACCAACTGGAAGCGGTTGGGGATCTTTTGCAGGCAATCTTCAACGGTGATGCGGGCCATGTGAACGCTCCGGGTAGGTATCCAAGGGTCTGGTCAAACCGAGGTCAAACCAGATTGAGAGCACGGAACACAACAGACTTGTTCCGGCGCTGAGCCGCGTATTTTAACCGCTGTGAATGAACAATGGCCTTCAAATCAAACAAAGCCGACTCAAAAAGTGCATTCACGACGATGAAATCGAAGAATTGAGCCTGCCCCACCTCGATGCGGGCGTTCGCCATGCGCAATTCGATGGTTTCGGCGCTGTCCTCGCCGCGGCGGTTCAGGCGCTGCAGCAGCTCTTCATAGCTGGGCGGCAGGATGAAGATCAGGATGGCATTGGGGAAGATCTTCTTGATCTGCAGGGCGCCCTGCCAGTCGATTTCCAGCACCACGTCTTCGCCATTCTTGATGCGGCTTTCAATGGCGTGGCGCGAGGTGCCGTAATGGTTGCCGTGCACCTCGGCGTGCTCGAAGAAGTCACCCCGCTCCACCATGGCCAGGAACTCTTCCTTGCTGGTGAAGTGGTACTCGCGGTCCTGTTGCTCCTGCCCGCGCGGCGCCCGCGTGGTGTGCGACACGGACACCTGCAGGCGGGAGTCCAGCTCCAGCAGCGCCTTGACCAGGCTGGATTTACCGGTGCCGCTGGGCGCGGACACCACGAACAGGTTGCCGGGATAGTCCATGACGTTGTCTCCAGAGCAGGCCGACGAGGCGTCAGCAGACACAGGGGAGGTTTGGGGCAAATTATCGGCAGTCATTCGATGTTCTGAACCTGTTCGCGCATTTGTTCGATCAAAACCTTCATTTCGACCGAAATCTGCGTCAATTCCAGCGCCGCGGCCTTGGAGCCCAGCGTATTGGCTTCACGGTGCAATTCCTGGATCAGGAAATCCAGGCGCTTGCCCACCTCACCGCCTTTTTTCAGCAAGCGGGCGATCTCATCCAGGTGGGCCTTCAGGCGTTGCAGCTCTTCGTCCACGTCAATGCGCAAGGCATAGGCCGCCGCTTCGTTCAAGGCGCGCTCCTGCGCAGCTTCGGGCGTCACATTGCCCCCCACGGCCTGCAAGGCTTCCTGGTACTTCTGAACAAAACGCTCCTGCTGACGCTGAACGGCCAGCGGCACCAGCGGCGTGGCCTGTTCGGCCAACGCCTGCAAGCCCTTGAGCTTGTCCTTGAGGATGCCCACCAGGCGCACGCCCTCGCGCTGCCGCGCCTCTTTCAGGGCCTCGATGCACTGGCGTGCCGACTCCATGGCCGCATCTTCCAGCTTGACCGATGGCGCCGCCGCGCGGCACCAGTTCAGGATCTCGTTGACCGACAAGGGCGTGGCCTTGGGCAACCAGTTCTGAACCGTGCCTTCCAGGCGCGCCAGGGTATGGAGCTGATCAGGCTGAGGCGAGGGCCAGCCTGCATCCGCCGCACGCTGAGGCTGCATGCGCAACTCGATCTTGCCGCGCTTGAACGAAGCCGTGAGCAAGTCACGCAAAGCGGGTTCCAGCGCACGGAACTCGTCGGCCAGCTTGAAGCTCAGATCCAGGAAGCGGCTGTTGACGGAGCGCAGTTCCGCCCCCACGCCGCCCGAAGCGCTCTTGCCCGAACCAGGGCGTGACGAAGTGGACGCATCCCCCTCATCGGTGTTTTCACTGACGTGGTCGGGAGCCGACGCAACCGCGCTGGCAAAGCCGGTCATAGAGTAGACTGACATGGTTACTTGACACCAGACAAAACCCGATTATGTCAAAGCCGAAACCTGCCCCGTTGCCTTCGGGCACCGTTGTGGGCGGCTACCAAGTCGTCAAGAAGCTCGCCGCAGGCGGTTTTGGGGTGGTTTATCTTTGCGAAGACCCCGACAAACGGTTGGTCGCTCTCAAAGAATATTTGCCCGCCTCCCTGGCAGAACGTGCCCCTGGGGAGCTGATTCCGCGCGTCAAACCCGACAAGCAACCGCTCTACCGCCTGGGCCTGAAAAGCTTCTTCGAAGAAGGCCGCTCGCTGGCGCAAATTGCCCACCCCAGTGTGGTGTCGGTGCTGAATTTCTTCCGCGAGAACGAAACCGTCTACATGGTGATGAACTACCTTCAGGGCGACACCCTGCAGGATTTCATCGTCACGGCGCGTGATCTCAAGCGCGACAAGGTTTTCCGCGAATCCACGATCCGTTCCTTGTTTGACGAGATCCTGCGCGGCTTGCGCATCGTCCATCAGCACAAGATGCTGCACCTGGACATCAAGCCCGCCAACATCTTCATCACCAACGACAACAAGGCCGTGCTGCTGGATTTCGGCGCCGCACGCGAGGTGCTGTCCAAGGAAGGGAACTTCATCCGCCCGATGTACACGCCCGGCTTTGCCGCGCCCGAGATGTACCGCCGCGATGGCTCCCTGGGCCCCTGGACGGACATCTACGCGATTGGCGCCTGCATCTACGCCTGCATGCAGGGCTACCCGCCCAACGATGCGCCCCAACGTCTGGAAAAAGACCGCTTAGGGCTTTCTCTCTCAAGACTGCGCAACGTGTATTCGGATAACCTCATCGAAGTGACCGAGTGGTGCATGTCGCTGGATCCCCTGGCCCGCCCGCAAAGCGTTTTCGCCTTGCAAAAAGAACTGGCCCGCGAGACGGAAAGACGCTACTCGAAGCTCACGTTTGCCGAGCGGGTCAAACTGCAACTTGAAAACCTCAAATCCGGGGCGAAGGCCTAAGGAAAGCATGGCGCTGGCATGAGATTCTCTGTCTACCAGATCAGCCGCAAAGGCGGCCGCGAGAAAAACGAAGACCGCATGGGCTATTGCTACACGCGGGATTCAGGCCTGTTTGCCCTGGCAGACGGCATGGGCGGCCACCCCGAAGGCGAAATGGCCTCCCAACTGGCCTTGCAAACCATGGCCGCGCTCTACCAGCGCGACGCCCGCCCCACCCTGGCCGACCCCATTCGCTTCCTGCAGGACGCCGTCATGGCGGGCCACCATCAGCTGCTGCGCTATGCCAGCGAAAAAGGCCTGATGGACACGCCCCGCACGACCATCGTCGCCTGCATCCTGCAAGGCAACTCGGCGTACTGGGCCCATTGCGGCGATTCGCGCCTGTACTTCGTGCGCGGCGACAAGCTGATTGCCCGCACGCGCGATCACTCTTACTCCGAACTGCAGCAAACCTTGTCGACCGTGGTGCCCCTCAACGAGCGCTACAACCGCAACGTGCTGTTCACCTGCCTGGGCAGCCCCGGCAAGCCCGTGGTTGACACGGCCGGCCCGCTGATCATGCAAGAGGGCGACCGCATCATGCTGTGCTCCGACGGCATGTGGGGCACGGTCGAGGACGAAGAAATCACCCGCCACCTGTCCACCCGCACCATCTCGGATGCCGTGCCGGAACTCGTGGAAGTGGCCCTGCGCAATGGCGGCGTCAAGTGCGACAACGTGACCGTGCTGGCGATGGAGTGGGAATCGGCCTCCAACGATGACGGCCCCAATGTCTCGACCGACACCCTGGGCGAAGAGGTTTTTGCCTCCACCATCCAGGCCAGTGTGGGCAACACGGGCACGCCGGGCGACAATGTCGAGGCCGACGACCTGGACGAAGCCGAGATCGAACGATCGATCCGCGAGATCAACGAAGCGATCCGCCGCTCAGCCAACGCTGCCAAGAAGTCCTGAGGCAGCCCACACAGCCCTGATGTTTCTCGGGCAACTCGTACAACGTCAACCGGCCTCAAGGGCCGGTTGTTTTTTTCAAAGAGACTTTTCCCATGGCATACCAACGCAACCAAGGCCGCGCCGCCGACGCCCTGCGCCCTCTGACCATCACCCGCGGCTACACCAAGCATGCTGAAGGCTCGGTCCTGATCTGCTTTGGCGACACCAAGGTGCTGTGCACCGCCTCGGTGGAAGAGAAGGTGCCACCGCACAAGCGCGGCAGCGGCGAAGGCTGGGTTACAGCCGAATACGGCATGCTGCCCCGTGCCACCCACTCACGCAGCGACCGTGAAGCCGCACGTGGCAAGCAGACAGGCCGCACGCAAGAGATCCAGCGACTGATCGGCCGCAGCCTGCGCGCCGTGTTCGATCTGGCCAAGCTCGGCGAGCGCTCCATCGTGATCGACTGCGACGTCATCCAGGCCGATGGCGGCACCCGCACCGCCGCCATCACCGGCGCTTATGTGGCCGCCGTGGATGCCGTATCCGGCCTGATCGCCAAGGGCAAGCTCACCGCCAGCCCGATCATGCATCCCGTGGCCGCCATCAGCGTGGGCATCGTGGAAGGCACGCCCCTGCTCGATCTGGAATACACCGAAGACTCGGCTTGCGATACCGACATGAACGTTGTCATGACGGGCGCAGGCCACTTCGTGGAAGTGCAAGGCACCGCTGAAGGCGTGGCCTTCACACGCGCCGAGATGGACCAGTTGCTGGCCCTGGCCGACAAGGGCATCCGCGAGCTGATCTCGGCCCAGGCTGGCGCGCTGGCTCAGCCCCTGGTCAAGGCCTGACCCGCCGCACAAGCCATGAGCAAGCAACTGATCCTCGCGTCCAACAACGCCAAGAAGCTGCGTGAACTGCAAGCCCTGATCAACCCGCTCGGGGTCGAACTGGTCACACAAGGCTCACTGGGCATTGCCGAGGCCGAAGAGCCCCACATCACCTTCGTGGAAAACGCCCTGGCCAAAGCCCGCCATGCCGCGCGCGAAGGCCAAGGCCCGGCCATCGCCGATGACTCCGGCCTGTGCGTGGCCGCATTGGGCGGCGCACCAGGCGTGCGCTCGGCCCGCTATGCCGTGGACGCCGGCCGCATCGCCGAAGGCCTGCCCCGCGAGCAGATCGACACGGCCAACAACGCCTGGCTGATGGCCCAGATGCAAGGCCAGCCCAACCGCCGCGCCCACTTCACCTGCCTGCTGGTGGCGGTGCGCCATGCCGATGATCCTGAACCGCTGATCGCCGAAGGCCATTGGGAAGGTGAACTGCTGAACGAAGGCCAAGGCGAGCATGGCTTTGGCTATGACCCGCTGCTGTGGATCCCGGCCTATCAGCAAAGCGCCGCCCAGCTCGCCCCAGAGGTCAAGAACGGCATCAGCCATCGCGCGCAAGCCTGCCAGAAGATGCTGGCCCTGATCCAGCATCAATGGGGCCTGGGCCAAGGCGATCGCTGGCCTTGGCAGCTTTGAACCGCGCTCGCGCGCCGCAACCCGAATCGCCCACAAGATGATCACGCTGCAACGCCCTGGCGCCCTGCAGGCCCTGCCGCCGCTGTCGCTGTATGTGCACCTGCCCTGGTGCCTCAAGAAGTGCCCCTATTGCGATTTCAATTCGCATGAGGCCAGCCGAGGCCAGGGCAGTCCGCTCACCTCGCCCATCGCCATGCCGGGTGCAGCGCCGATGTCCGCGCCGCCAGCAGGCCAAGCCACCAGCCATCTCAGCCCTGAACTGGAAGCCCGCTACATCCAGGCCCTGATGGCCGATCTCGAATCAGCGCTGCCCCAGATCTGGGGCCGCCGCGTGCACACCATCTTCATCGGTGGCGGCACGCCCAGCCTGTTCTCGCCCGACAGCATCGACCGCCTGCTGGCCGACATCCGCGCCCGCCTGCCATTGGAGCCGCAATGCGAGATCACGCTCGAAGCCAATCCCGGCACCTTCGAGAAAGACCGCTTCAAGGCCTTCCGCCAAGCCGGGGTGAACCGCCTGTCCATCGGCGTGCAAAGCTTCGATGACGCTAAGCTCAAGGCGCTGGGCCGCGTGCATGACCGTGCGCAGGCCATCGCCGCCATCGAAGAAGCGCAGCGCCACTTCGACACCTTCAACCTGGATCTGATGTACGCCCTGCCCGGCCAGAGCACAGCCGATCTGGATGCCGACGCGCAGCAGGCACTGGCCTTCGAGCCACCGCATCTCTCGCTCTATCACCTCACGATGGAGCCCAACACCGTCTTCGCCAACCAGCCTCCGAAGGATCTGCCTGACGACGACACGGCGTTTGACATGCTCGATCACCTGATCGAACGAGCCGACGCCGCCGGCCTGCAGCGCTACGAGGTCTCGGCCTACGCGCGGCCTGGCCACCAGTGCCAGCACAACCTCAACTACTGGCAGTTCGGCGACTACCTTGGCATCGGTGCGGGCGCGCACAGCAAGATCAGCTTCCCGGATCGTATCGTGCGCCAGGTACGTTGGCGCGAACCCGCCAGCTACATGGACAAGGCCCTGCAAGGCCAGGCTTGCTCGAATGAAACGCCGGTGGACCTGTCCTCACGCGGCTTCGAATTCATGATGAACGCCCTGCGCCTCAAGGATGGCTTCGAGTTGCTGCGCTTTGGCGAACGCACCGGGCTCACACTGGCCAGCATCCAGCAGCCATTGGCTCAGGCCGAAGCACAGGGCCTGCTGCAACGAGATCTGGCGCGCGCCTGGCCCACAGCCAAGGGCTTTGATTTCCTGAGCGACTTGCAGGCTTTGTTCCTGAAAGACTGAGCATCTCGTGATGCGTTGATCTACACAGCACAAAGCATCACACCCAAGAAAAAAGCCGCTGACATCACATCAGCGGCTTTTTCATTGGAGGCCCCTTACGAGGCCATCAGCAACCCGACCAGATCAGGCGGCCTTCTTCTCATCACGCAGTTCACGGCGCAGGATCTTGCCCACATTGGTCTTGGGCAGGTCGTTGCGGAACTCGATGTGCTTGGGGCACTTGTAGCCGGTCAGTTGCTCGTGGCAGAAAGCCTTCAGCGCAGCCTCGGTCAGCGTCGCGTCCTTGCGCACCACGTACAGCTTCACGGCTTCGCCAGACTTGTCGTCAGGCACGCCCACAGCCGCGCACTCCAGCACGCCGGGGTGCATGTTGACGACCTGCTCGACCTCGTTGGGGTACACGTTGAAGCCCGACACCAGGATCATGTCCTTCTTGCGGTCCACGATCTTGAACAGACCGGTCGAGTCCATCACGCCGATGTCGCCCGTGCGGAAGAAACCATCGGCCGTCATGACCTTGGCGGTTTCGTCAGGACGATTCCAGTAACCGGCCATCACCTGCGGGCCACGGATGGAGATCTCACCCACACCGCCGACATCCAGATGGTTGCCGTCATCATCCAGGATGGCGACTTCTGTCGAAGGAATCGGATAGCCGATGGCGCCGTTGAATTCGTTCAGATCCAGGCGGTTGGCCGTGGCCACTGGCGAGGTCTCAGACAGGCCATAACCTTCCACGATGGGGCAGCCAGTGACCTTCTTCCAGGTATCGGCCGTGGCTTGCTGAACAGCCATGCCGCCGCCGTTGGACACCTTCAGACCAGAGAAGTCGATCTTATTGAAATCGGGGTGATTGACCAGTGCATTGAACAGCGTGTTCACAGCCGGGAACTGGTTGACCTTGTACTTCTTCAGCGTCTCGATGAAACCGGGGATGTCACGCGGGTTGGCGATCAGCAGGTTCATGCTGCCCATGCGGGCGCCCATCATGTAGCAGACCGTCAAAGCGAAGATGTGATACAGCGGCAGTGCGCACACCACGGTCAACGGCTGATCACCCAGCTTGCCCAGTTCAGGCTTGAACCAGGCTTCGTTTTGCAGGATGTTGGCCACCACATTGCGATGCAGCAGCGTGGCCCCCTTGGACACGCCGGTCGTGCCGCCCGTGTACTGCAGGAAGGCCACATCATCGGGCTTGAGCGTGGGGCGGTTGTACTTGGCCGAACGGCCTTGCGACACCGCATCCTTGAACTTCGTGACCTTGCACTTGTCGTTGTTGGGCAGCGTGAAAGCCGGCACCATCTTCTTGACGTTGCGCACGACGAAGTTGACGATCAGGCCCTTGGGGAAAGGCAGCATGTCACCCATGGCGGCCAGCACGATGTGCTTGACGGGCGTGCGGGCCACGACTTCCTGCAGCGTGACAGCGAAGTTCTCCAGAACAATGATGGCCTCGGCGCCCGAGTCCTTCAATTGATGCTCGAGTTCGCGCGGTGTGTACAGCGGGTTGACGTTGACCACCACATAACCGGCACGCAGCACGGCAGCGATCGCCACCATGTACTGAGGGATGTTGGGCATCATCAAGGCGATGCGAGCACCCTTGGCCAAGCCCTTGGACTGGAACCAGCCGGCCAGTGCGCACGACAGGTCATCGATCTGCTCGAACGTCCAGTGCACGTCCATGAAGGCTGCCATGTCACGCTTGGCAAATTGCTTGAACGATTGCTCCAGCAGTTCAACCAGCGAGTTGTACTCACCGGGGTTGATTTCAGTGGGTACGCCGGGCTCGTAGCTGGCCAGCCAGGGTTTGGAAGTCGTCATTCGTCATCCTCTTGAATGAGTGGATCAATTGCAGGCTGACCTGCATCAGGAGCCCAGGAAATTCGCGTGTAGCGCTGCATGAATTCTGCAACATTCGTGACTAAGGGTATTCCCTGAAACCGAGACGCCGTACTTCTTGTTCATTCCGCCGACAGGCCTGAAAAAAGCGTCCCCGAGAGGTTAAACGCCATCGCCCTGCACAACACACGCAAGGCACAATCTCTCGGCAATCTGACTCACCATCTTTCCTTATTTGGAAACTGTTACGAACGGAAGCCAAACACATGGTCGACCGATCCATAGATCATCCACTTCAACCCAAGCGCCGCTGGTTTCTCAAGACAGCGCTGGCGATCGGGACGGTAGGCGGCGCGCTCGGCGGGCTGGTCTACTGGCACCGGGGCATGAGCAACGGCAAGCTGACTGAACACGGCCGTGACGTACTTCGAGGCCTGACCATGGGCTTCGTTGGCCCCATGCTGCCCAAGGACAAGACTCAGCGAGACGCCATCATCGAGGGCCATCTCGCCCACACAGAAGCATTCCTCAACGGCATGCCCAACGTGCTGCAGATCGAGGTCAACGCCTTGCTGGGCTTGCTGGGCAACTACCCCACCCGCAAGCTGCTGACCGGCATGGGCACGTCCTGGACGGATGCGTCCGACGAGCAACTCGCTCAAGCCCTTGAAGCCATGCGCCTCAACCCGCTGCCCAGCACGCGCCTGACCTATCAGTCGCTGCGCGGTGTCGTCTGCATGTCCTTCTTCTCCAACAGCGCCCACTGGCCTCTGACCGGCTACCCCGGCCCCGTCCAAATATGAGCAAACTCCCCGATCCATTCCGCGAAGGCCTGGCACGTGGCTGGAAGGCCACCAATGGCGAACAAGGCCTGCCCGAGCAAGTGCAGTGCGATGTCGTCATCGTGGGCTCTGGCGCTGGTGCCGGCATCACCGCTGAATTGCTGACCAAGGCTGGCCTGGATGTCGTGCTGGTTGAAGAAGGCCCGCTGCGCACCAGCACCGACTTCAATCAGAAAGAGTCCGAGGCTTACGCCAGCCTGTACCAGGAAGGCGGCGGCCGCAAGAACATGGATGGCACCCTGACCTTGCTGCAAGGTCGCTGCGTGGGTGGCACCACTGTCATCAACTGGACCAGCTCCTTCCGCACACCTGCTTCCACCCTGAAGTTCTGGGAAGACAACTTCGGCCTCAAGGACTTCGATGAAGCCACCATGGCCCCCTGGTTCGGTCAGGCTGAAAAGCGCCTGAACATGCACAAGTGGGAAGAAGCGCCACCCAACGCCAACAACGAATTGCTGCGCACGGGCGCCAAGAAGCTGGGCATCTCGGCGGACGTGATCCCGCGCAACGTCAAAGGTTGCTGGAACCTGGGCTCGTGCGGCATGGGCTGCCCGACCAACGCCAAGCAGTCGATGCTGGTCACGACCATCCCCTCGTCTCTGGAAGCCGGTGCGCGCCTGTTCTATCAAACCCGCGCTCAGGAATTCGTGATCAAGGGCGACAAGGTTGAAGGCCTGATCTGCGTGCCGATCCGCGTCAACGGCCAGAAGACATCCGACAAGGTGATGCGCATCACGGCCAAGCACTACGTGGTGTCCGGCGGCGCGATCAACTCGCCCGCCCTGCTCAAGCGCTCGAAGGCACCAGACCCGCACGATCTGCTGGGCACGCGCACCTTCCTGCACCCGGTGGCGTTTTCGGGCGGCGTGTTCGAACAGCGCATCGAAGGCTGGGCCGGCGCACCACAGTCGATCTACTCGGATCACTTCGTGCACAACGCCCCGCCAGAAGGCCCCATCGGCTACAAGCTGGAAGCCACCCCCATGCACCCTGGCCTGGCGGCCGTGCTGATGGGCGGCTATGGCAAGGGCCTGGCCGAGCGCTTCCAGAACTACCCCAACACGCAGATGATGCTGGCGCTGCTGCGCGATGGCTTCCACCCGGAATCCACTGGCGGCAACGTGATCCTGAACGTGGACGGCAGCCCGCTGCTGAACTACGCGATGTCCGACTACGTGCTGGCCGGCTTCAAGCAAGCCTTGCTGACCATGGCCGAAGTGCAGTTCGCTGCTGGCGCCAAGAAAGTGATGCCGCTGCACGAGCAGGCGCAGTACTACACCAGCTGGGCTGAAGCCAAAGCGGCCATCTCGGCTTACGAGATGAAGTCCTACTACGTGGGTGGCGGCAGCGCGCACATCATGGGCGGATGCCGCATGGGTGGCACCGAGCAGCAAGGCGTGGTGCGTCCGGATGGCGTGCACTGGCAACTGTCGAACCTGTCGGTGCACGACGGCTCGCTGTTCCCCACCAGCATCGGCGCCAACCCGCAGTTGTCGATCTACGGTTTGACCAACCGTCTGGCAACCGGCCTGGCCAAGCGTCTGTCGGGCAAGGACGTGGCTTTGGTGGCTTAAGTTCGCTGTTCGCTTGCCTCTATGCAAAACCCGCCTTCTGGCGGGTTTTGTTTTTGTTGATGCGCTTCGCTCAGGATGCTTGTTTGTATGGTGCCGGCCATGCGGGGTCGGAGGCCGGGCGAAGACCGG
This sequence comes from Aquabacterium sp., assembly GCF_004297345.1. Lineage (GTDB taxonomy): Bacteria > Pseudomonadota > Gammaproteobacteria > Burkholderiales > Burkholderiaceae_C > Aquabacterium. The sequence continues at coordinate 16,575 of NZ_SCTN01000356.1, forward strand.
ACGGAGGACATGAGTGCAGCCGTGTACCCCATTAGCCTTTTCCTTACGCCACATCCACCACACCAAAAGAAAAAGGCCCTCAACGAGGGCCTTTTGGTCATCCGGTTAAAACCGAATTACTTGGTGCGTGTACCCACCACTTCGATTTCAACGCGACGGTTCTTGGCGCGGCCAGCGTCAGTCTTGTTGTCGGCCACAGGCTGCGACTTGCCTTTGCCTTCGGTGTAGATACGCGAAGTTTCGATGCCCTTGCCAGCCAGGTAGGTCTTCACGGCTTCAGCGCGCTTGACCGACAGCTTCTGGTTGTAGGCGTCGGTACCCTTGGCGTCGGTGTGACCCACAGCGATCACGACTTCCAGCGTCAGACCCTTGACCTTGTCAGCCAGATCGTCCAACTTGGCCTTGCCTTCCTTCTTCAGGTCAGCCTTGTCGAAGTCGAAGAAAGCGTCAGCGGCGAAGCTCACCTTTTCAGTGGCAGGCGCAGCAGGCACCACCACAGGGGCGGGAGCAGGTGCTGGTGCAGGAGCAGCAGCTGCGGGAGCAGGTGCTGGAACGGGCGCAGCAGGAGCGGCAGGCGCAGGCACGCCGTCGCAACCTTGAACGCCAGTTTCTGGCGTCCATGGGGTGTCGCGCCAGCAATGTTCATTGGAGCCGTTCTTCCAGACGGTGCCGTCGGTAGCGCGCCAGTTGTTGATGTCATCGGCAAAAGCGGTGCCAGCCAGCGCAGCAGCGACAAACAGAGCGGCAACTTTGTTGAGTTTGTTCATGCAAATCCTCACGATTAAGACGCAGATTCCACTGCGGAGCACCCTGTCAGGGCAACCTCCCCTCAAGGGGGCGGGGACGTAACCACTAGGTAAACCCTAGGGCACATAACGAAAACGATTGTGCCATAGCCACTTTCCGGCTCAAGTCAGACAGGGGTAAGACGGGGTCTGGGCAAGGAGAAGCGGCCATATTGTTGCGCTGGGGCGACATTGCCGGCCAATTACAATCCCCTCTTTGACCGCACGCACGCCCGCAAGGGGGTCGCCTGCGCCAGTGGAAGCCCCTGACGCCCACTGAGCCATCCCGGCCCAGGCGTCTCTTCTCACCGCTTTAGCCCGCATGACGCAATTCGCCAAGGAAACCCTGCCCATCAGCCTCGAAGAGGAGATGCGGCGTTCGTACCTCGATTACGCGATGAGCGTGATCGTCGGCCGGGCCCTGCCTGATGCCCGTGATGGTCTGAAACCCGTGCACCGCCGCGCCCTGTACGCGATGCACGAGCAGAACAACGACTGGAACCGCCCCTTCAAGAAGAGCGCGCGTATCGTCGGTGACGTGATGGGTAAATACCACCCACACGGTGACTCTGCGATTTACGACACCATCGTCCGCATGGCGCAGCCCTTCTCGCTGCGCCACATGCTGGTCGACGGCCAGGGGAACTTCGGCTCGGTTGACGGCGACAACGCCGCGGCCATGCGTTACACCGAAATCCGCCTGACGAAGATCGCCCACGAGATGCTGGCCGATATCGACAAGGAAACGGTCAACTTCGGCCCGAACTACGACGGCTCGCTGCAAGAGCCCCTGGTGCTGCCGGCTCGCGTGCCCAACCTGCTGGTCAACGGCTCGGCCGGTATCGCCGTGGGTATGGCCACGAACATCCCGCCGCACAACCTCAATGAGGTGGTGGACGCCTGCCTGCACGCCCTGAGGAATCCCGGCTGCTCGATCGACGAGCTGATGGAGATCATCCCCGCGCCCGACTTCCCCACGGCCGGCATCATCTACGGCCTGTCTGGTGTGCGCGAAGGCTACCGCACGGGTCGTGGCCGCGTGGTCATGCGCGCCCGCGTGCACTTCGAAGACATCGGCAAGGGCGACCGCCAGGCGATCATCGTTGACGAGATCCCCTACCAGGTCAACAAGAAGACGCTGCTGGAGCGCATCGCCGAGCTGGTCAACGAAAAGAAGATCGAAGGCATCAGCCACCTGCAGGACGAGTCCGACAAGTCCGGCATGCGCGTGGTGATCGAGCTCAAGCGCGGCGAAGTGCCTGAGGTCGTGCTGAACAACCTGTACAAGCAGACGCAACTGCAGGACACCTTCGGCATGAACATGGTGGCCCTGATCGACGGGCAACCCAAGCTGTGCAATCTGAAAGACCTGATCACGGTCTTCCTGGAACACCGCCGTGAAGTGGTGACCCGCCGCACCGTGTTCGAGCTGCGCAAGGCGCGCGAACGTGGCCACGTGCTGGAAGGCCTGGCCGTGGCGCTGGCCAACATCGACGAGTTCATCGAAACCATCAAGACCTCGCCGACGCCCCCGGTGGCCAAGGCCGCCCTGATGAGCAAGGGCTGGGATTCGTCCATGGTGCGCGAGATGCTGGCACGCGTGGGCACAGACACGCCTGGCGGCGCGGCGGCCTATCGCCCCGAAGGCCTGCCCATGAGCTACGGCCTGCAGCCTGATGGCATGTACCGCCTGTCGGATTCGCAAGCCAGCGAAATCCTGCAGATGCGCCTGCAGCGCCTGACCGGTCTGGAGCAGGACAAAATCATCGGCGAGTACCGCGATGTGATGACCGAGATCGCCGACCTGCTGGACATCCTGTCCAAGCCCGAGCGTGTATCCGTCATCATCGGCGACGAGCTGACTGCCATCCGCACCGAGTTCGGTCAGACCAAGGTTGGCGAGCGCCGCTCCACCATCGAGCACAACGCGCAAGAGCTGGGCACGGAAGACCTGATCACCCCGACCGACATGGTCGTGACGCTCTCGCACACCGGCTACATCAAGAGCCAGCCGCTGAGCGAATACCGCGCCCAGAAGCGCGGCGGGCGCGGCAAGCAGGCTGCAGCGACGAAGGAAGACGACTGGATCGACCAGCTCTTCATCGCCAACACGCACGACTACATCCTGTGCTTCAGCAACCGTGGCCGCGTGTACTGGCTCAAGGTCTGGGAAGTGCCGCAAGGCTCGCGCAACTCGCGCGGCCGCCCCATCGTGAACATGTTCCCGCTGGAGAAGGACGAGAAGGTCAACGTGGTGCTGCCCCTGACCGGCGAGTTCCGCACCTTCCCTGAAGACCACTACATCTTCATGTCGACCCGCCTGGGCACCGTCAAGAAGACCCCGCTGACCGACTTCAGCAACCCCCGCAAGGCCGGCATCATCGCCGTGGGCCTGGACGAGGGCGATGTGCTGGTCGGCGCTGCACTGACCGATGGCAAGCACGACGTGATGCTGTTCTCTGACGGTGGCAAGGCCGTGCGCTTCGACGAAGAAGACGTGCGCCCGATGGGCCGCTCGGCTCGCGGCGTGCGCGGCATGATGCTGGAAGAGGGCCAGTCGGTCATCGCCATGCTGGTGGCCGAAGACGAAACGCAATCCGTGCTGACGGCCACCGAAAACGGTTACGGCAAGCGCACGAGCATCGTCGAGTACACCCGCCATGGTCGCGGCACCAAGGGCATGATCGCCATCCAGCAATCCGAGCGCAACGGCAAGGTGGTCGCGGCCACCCTGGTGCGTCCGGAAGACGAAATCATGCTGATCACCGACAAGGGCGTGCTGGTACGCACCCGCGTCAGTGAGATCCGAGAACTGGGCCGCGCCACACAAGGCGTGACCCTGATCTCGCTGGATGAGGGCGCCAAGCTGATCGGCCTGCAACGCATCGTGGAAAACGACGCCAATGCGAATGCCGAAGGCGAAGAAACCAGTGGTGACACACCGGAAGCCGGGAACGCCGATACTGATGGCGCAACCGAAAACTGATCGATCAATCTGATTGAAGGACCCTGAATGACGCTGACGAAAACGGTATGGGCAACGGCTGTGGCCGCTGCATTGGCAGTGACCTCCCTGTCCGCTCATGCTGACAAGAAGGACCTGGTTCAGAAGGTGTTGACGCTGCAGCAAGGCGGCCTGGACGAGCTGTCTCGCAATGTGGCCGAGCAGCCTGCGCGCCAGTTGGCCGGCAGCGTGCGTCAGATCATGGCGCAGGCCGTGCCTGAAGATAAGCGCGAAGCAACCGCCAAACAGATCGACGTTGAAATCAAGAAGTACGTCGAATCGGCCACACCTTTGTTCAAGGCTTCTGCCACCAAGCTGGCCCCCACGACCGTGGGCCCGATGCTGGAAGAAAAATTCTCGGAAGACGAACTCAAGCAACTGATCTCGATCCTGGAATCGCCCGCACTGAAGAAGTACCAGACCCTGATGCCAGAAGCCACACAAGGCCTGCTGGAAAAGGTGGTGGCAGACGCCAAGCCTCAGGTCACACCCAAGCTGCAAGCGCTGGAAGCAGCTGTGCGCAAGATCCTGGATACCGCCACAGGTGGCCGACTCAGCGGTGGCGGCGCCCCGGCACCTGCTGCAGCCCCAGCACCCGCCCCTGCCCCGGCTGCCAAACCAGCCGCCAAGAAGTAAGCCTGATTCCTGACCATGACGCGCCCATTCAATTTTTCAGCCGGCCCTGCCGCATTGCCTGAAGAAGTCCTGCAACAAGCCGCCAGCGAAATGCTGGACTGGCACGGTTCAGGCATGGGCGTCATGGAAATGAGTCACCGCGGCAAGGAGTTCATCTCCATTGCCGAGCAGGCCGAAGCCGATCTGCGCGAGATCCTGTCTGTTCCCTCGAACTACAAGATCCTCTTCATGCAGGGCGGCGCCATCGCCGAAAACGCCATCATCCCGATGAACCTCTCGCGTGGCGGCCGTGCAGACTACGTGATCACGGGTTCGTGGTCGCAAAAATCTGCCAAGGAGGCGCGCAAGTACTGCGAGGTGCATGTGTCGGCCACCAATGAAGCCGATCACCACACCACGCTGCCAGCTTACGGCAGCTGGAAGGTGAGCGACAACGCGGCCTACGTGCACGTGTGCAGCAACGAGACCATCCATGGCGTCGAGATGCACGAGTTGCCCGATCTGGCTGCGCTGGGCAGCAAGGCCCCGCTGGTGATCGACTGCTCCTCGCACATCGTGTCGCGCCCCATCGACTGGTCGCGCGTGGGCCTGGCCTATGCCGGTGCGCAGAAGAACATCGGCCCGGCAGGTCTGACCATCGTCATCGTGCGTGAAGACCTGATCGGCCATGCCCTGCCCGTCACGCCCACAGCGTTTGACTACAAGATCGTGGCCGACAACGGCTCGATGTACAACACACCGCCAACGTATCCCTGGTACCTGGCTGGCCTGGTGTTCCAGTGGATCAAGCAGCAACGCGAAGGCGACCTGACCGGCCTGGCGGCCATCGAAGCACGCAACGTGGCCAAGGCCGATCTGTTCTACGACTATGTGGACACGTCCGGCTTCTACGTGAACAAGGTGGCGGCCAACTGCCGTTCGCGCATGAACATCCCCTTCTTCCTGAACAACGAAGCGCTCAACGACGCCTTCCTGTCGGGCGCCAAGGCCGCCGGCCTGCTGCAACTCAAGGGCCACAAGAGCGTGGGCGGCATGCGCGCCTCGATCTACAACGCCATGCCACTGGCTGGCGTACAAGCCCTGGTCGCCTACATGAAGGACTTCGCTGCAAGCCATGGCTGATCACGCCCCCGATCATTTCAAACCCGATGGCCGCCCGGTTGACGAGCAACTGGCCGATCTGCGCGTGCGCATCGACGTGGTGGACCAGCAGTTGCTGACCCTGCTTAACGAGCGCGCCAAGCTGGCCCAGGCCGTGGGCGAAGTCAAGAAGATCGACGGCTCGCCCGTGTTCCGTCCGGACCGCGAAGCGCAAGTGATCGACAAGCTGAAGAACCGCAATCCCGGCCCCGTGCTGGCTGACAGCATCGCCCCGATCTGGCGCGAGATCATGTCGGCCTGCCGCTCACTGGAAGCGCGCCAGCGCGTGGCCTTCCTGGGTCCGATCGGCACATTCACTGAGCAGGCGATGCTGAACTACTTCGGCTCGTCCATCGAGCCCATCGCCTGCCCCAGCTTCGACGAGATCTTCCGCGCCACCGAGGCCGGCTCGGCCGACTTCGGCGTGGTGCCCATCGAGAACTCGACCGAAGGCGTCGTGGCCCGCTCGCTGGACCTGCTGCTGCAATCGCCCCTGACCATCATCGGCGAGACCAGCCTGCTGGTGACCCACAACCTGCTGCGCAAGGAACTGAGTCACGATGACATCAAGGTGATCTGCGCCCATCCGCAGGCCTTGGCCCAATGTCAAGTCTGGCTGAGCCAGAACCTGCCCAACGCCGAACGTCGCGCCGTATCCAGCAATGCAGAAGGCGCACGATTGGCCGCTCAAGATGCCAGCGTCGCGGCCCTGGCCAGCGAACGGGCCGCCCTGCAATTCGGCCTGCATGTGGTGCAGCGCGCCGTGCAGGACGAGGCCCACAACCGCACGCGATTCGTGGTGGTGACCCATACCGACACGCACACGCCCGCGGCCCCGACCGGCCACGATTGCACCAGCCTGGCGGTATCGGTAGACAACCGCCCGGGTGCGGTGCACGATCTGCTCGTGCCGCTCAAGCGTCACGACGTGTCCATGACCCGTTTCGAGTCGCGCCCAGCGCGCTCCGGCCAGTGGGAATACGTGTTCTTCATCGACCTGGCCGGCCATCCGGCGCAGGACAACGTGGCCGCCGCGCTCGAAGAGCTGCGCGCCCAATGCTCTCTTTTCAAGGTGCTCGGCAGCTTCCCGCTGGATGTGCACTGAAGTTTCCAGGACGTTTGCATCATGTTCAACCAACTCGGCCTGATCGGCTGCGGCCTGATGGGCGGCTCGTTCGCCCTGGCCCTGAAAAAGGCCGGTCTGGTCAAACGGGTCGTGGGGTACAGCAAATCGCCCTCCACCGTTGAGAAAGCTCGCCGCCTGGGCGTGATCGACGTTGCCGCTGAATCCGCCCTGCTGGCCGTATCCGGCTCGGACATCGTGCTGATCGCCGTGCCCGTGGCCGCCAGCGAAGGCACCTTCAAGGCCATCCGCCACCTGGTGGATCCGGGCGTGCTCTTCATGGACGTGGGCTCCACCAAGCGCGATGTGGTCGATGCGGCCCGCCGCGTGCTGAAAGAGCGCCTGCCCTCCTTCGTGCCGGCCCACCCGATCGCAGGCCGTGAAGTGGCCGGCATCGAGCATGCCGACGCCTCGCTCTACCAAGGCCGCAAGACCATCCTGACACCGCTGCCGCAAACCAACCCGGCGCTCATCCAGAAGGCCACCGATGTGTGGGCCGCCGTGGGTTGCCAGGTGCTGAAGATGACGCCGGAGAACCACGACGCCGCTTTCGCCGCCGTGAGCCACCTGCCGCATCTGCTGGCCTTTGCCTACATGAATGCGATGGCCGAGCAGCCTCTGGGCCAGGAGTACCTGTCCCTGGCCGGCCCGGGCTTTCGCGACTTCACGCGCATCGCCGCCAGCGATCCCACCATCTGGCGCGACATCCTGCTGTCCAACCGCGAAGAAGTGCTCAAGCAATCCGAGGCCTTCCGCAATGCGCTGGAGCAGATGGAACGCCAGATGCGCGACTGGAACGGCCCGACCCTGCAAGAACAGATCCAATCCGCGTCCGATGCCCGCAGCCAGTGGCAGTTGGGCGCCAAGTCGTCGGTGACACGTCAGTAAGCCTGCGCGACTGACACCTGCCGCACGAAACCGCTCCCGCCTTCGCTCCTCATGTACACCACAGCCTTCCTCGACCTCCCGCC
>NZ_SCTN01000044.1 GCF_004297345.1 Aquabacterium sp.
GGCTACACGCCAGAGGGGGTCAAGTGAACACCTTTGCACAGGACCTCGCGCAACGTCTCACTGGACACGCCTCATTCTGGAACTACCTTGGGCAACTGCAAGGTGCAGGGGCTGCTCGTACTTTGGCCAAGCAGATCGAGGCCCCTTCGCTTGCCGTTCCGGACGTTTTGAAGCTGCTCTACTGCGCCTCGGTCTTCGTGCAAACAGACCAGGATGAGCTTAAGCGTCTGGCGCAGACCATCGTACTCAACACACTGCTGCTGCACGAGGACGCGGAACTGCGGGAGCGTAGCCTTCATGTTCTCACTGAGTTGGGCAACTTTCCAAGCCTATCCTACGCCGAGCGGAAGTACGGTGCGGGCAACGAAAGCCTCCTCGGTCGCATGAATAGGATGGTCTCTCAGGCGCTGAACACGGTACCCATCGACGGCAGCCCCGTCCCCTTGACGGATTACCAGAAGCAGGTTTGGGACCGGCTACCGACAGCCAGGGCGATTGCCATATCCGCACCGACTTCGGCAGGCAAGTCCTATGTTGTCATCGAGCACATGTGCAGGCAAGCCGAGGAGCGCGACAACTTCGTCGCTGTGTACATCGCGCCCACGAGAGCGCTACTTTCAGAGGTGCAGCATAAAGTTCAGCGGCGCCTCAAGTACCGCGACGACATCCGCGTCTCTACGGTGCCATCCCTAGACCCCCTACATCGGACTCACCAGGTCTTCATCCTGACGCAGGAGCGTCTGCAGGTCTTGCTATCCATATGGGATGAGAAATTTGATGTGGTGATCGTAGACGAAGCGCAGAACCTCTCCGACGCCGCCCGGGGAATGATTCTGCAGGATTGCTTGCAAGTCGTGATATCTCGAAGTGAAAAGACTCAACTCATAATGCTCGCTCCCGGCGCGGTCGGGCTTCCGGAGGTGGCTAGGGCCATCGGAGTGTCTTCCCTGCAGCCGGAGTTCACTGGCGTCTCACCTGTGCTACAGAACCGCATCGTCGTCACCAAGGTCAAAGGCAGACCCAAGGAGATGAAACTCCAACTGCTTCGTGGCCCCAATGACCGCGTCGAACTTGGCACTGTAGTCACCGACATCGGTCTGGACAACAAGACGACGAGGCTTGCTGCCGTTGCGCTGGAACTAGGCGGCAGGGAAGGTTCGCTGATCTATGAGACCGGGCCGACTCGCGCGGAGAAAACGGCGCTCCAGCTAATGAACGAGTTGACGCGGCGAAATCCTGACTCGAAAGACACATCTCTTCGCGAGTTGTCTAGTTTCATCAAGGAACACATTCATCCCGAGTACCAGCTTGCTGGCATGGTCGTTCATGGCGTGGCCTATCACTACGGGCGTATGCCCAGCCTACTGCGTGAGGCTTTGGAGGCATCGTTTAAGCAGGAGGCGACTGGGCTCAAACATCTGGTCTGCACAACAACCCTTGCGCAGGGCGTAAACCTTCCGGCTAGAAATGTCTTTATAGATACGCCTAAGCGCGGACGGGGTGAGAACTTGGATCCCGCGTTGTTGTGGAACTTCGCCGGTCGTGCGGGAAGGCTGAGCCAGGATGTCGTAGGCAACGTTTTCTTGGTCGATTACGACGACTGGGAGAGCACTCCGATGGATGAGTTCGTCCCCTTCGAGGTGACATCGGCTATCACGGCAACGCTGGAGAGTCAGTTCGACACCGTCATGGAGGCAGTTCAGGGAGAGATGCCCAACGCACTCCCCTGGAATACTGAGGGAACGCGAGTGCGGGCGTGTGCAGGACTTCTGATCGCTAAGGCCGCCACTGGCGCGTCCCACGAGTTTTTGCGAGCGGTGCTGCCGCCAAGCCGCGCAAGTGCCATTGCCGACGTAGCAGAGAGTGCCAAAGAGGCCGTGGCTGCAATTGGCTTGCCTGCGAACCTCTTATATGCCAACTGGACCATCGACCCCTACGGGCTGCGGCGCTTATATGACAGATTGATGGAAAAAATCAATGCTGGCGAGCTTGCCGACATCGTTCCCTTGAACCCGCGTGAGGCACCCGATGGCCTTTATCAGGGCATCTTCAGCCGCATCCTCAAAGCAGTCGACCAACTAGAGAACAACTTCGGTGCGCTGGTTGCGGGTCTTGCCATTCAGTGGATGAAGGGCACACCATATCCGGTCATATTAAGCAACTGGGTGAAGCGCTCCCGAGCCTCTGAAGAACGCAAGGAAAAGAAGGCTGCTGAAGCCATTGCACCTGAAGGCAAGACAAGATCGCGACGTAAGCCACGGAGCGTCGATGCCCTCATCCGGGAGGCATTCGACCTCATCGAAGATGTCGTGCGTTTTCGCTTCGTACAACTCGGCAAAGCCTATCGCGACCTTCTTATACATGCTCTCCACGAGGCGGGTATGGATGAGCACATAGCCGAGGTTTACGACTTCGCGCTGGCACTTGAGTTGGGCGTCTCTACCGACACCGGAACTGCGTTTGTCGAACTGGGCTTGTCGCGTATTGCCGCATCTGCGCTGGAGAACCTTTTTCCCAGCTCCAGCATGTCAGTAGCCGAAGCTCGCAAAGCGCTCCGTACACTCGACGTTGTGACCAACAAATTAAGCCCGATTATCGTTGCCGAGCTCGACCGCCTTGGGCTGAGGGAGCCGCTGACCGAGGAGTCCTCGAACATCGGAACAACTAGCTGATGAGTATCGGCTTGCCCGAATTCCGCGAGTAACTCGACGGCAGACGACATTAGTTGTCATGAACCGCTGCGGTGATCTTCGTCCCGCGTGCTTTCGGGTTAAGCAGATGCTGGACGTCGCACAAACAATGCGTAAGGAGCGAGAGGTGCACGATGACTAAACCGTTGGACAACGACGCTGCCAAAGGTACTCGATCTGATGAAACACATTTCACCGGGCACAAGTTCCGAGGGTTGAACGATTTTTTCTGGCAGAACCTTGAGGCGTCCACGGTCTATTTCCCGGCACCACACCAGTTGAACGACCCATACGACTGCCAGATAGACCTTATGAAAGCTATTCGGCTCGCAAAGGTTGAGGGCGAACCGCTGTCTGATGCCCTCCAAGAACGCTGGCAGATCTTTGCAACGTCAGTGACCGCGCCGGCCGCGACATGCGGTATCTTCAGCCTCTGCGCAGGGGACATCCGAGGAATGGACGAGCGCCTGCTATGGGCGCACTATGCGGATAACCATCGGGGCGTCGCAATTACCTATGAGATTCCGTACAAATTCGTCGACACGATGATCGGGTTTGCGCCCGTAACCTATGGTGAGGGAAAGCTGCTTGCCGCGCTACGGGCCCTCGACCTATCGGGGCGACCAGACTTCAAGACAGTGATCGAACCAGTAATCACCAACTTCCTTACCACCAAGGCCAAGCAGTGGGGGCACGAGAAAGAAGCTCGATTTATCTCTTTCACCCCAGGGCTCGTACGATTCGAACGTGACTGGCTGCGTCAAATCTGCTTCGGCTTGAACACCCCCCCGGCAGACCGAGCGGCTGTCATCGAGGCGACAAAAAGATTCGGCTATCGGAACTGTCGTTTCGCCGAGGTTTTCAACGCGGACGGAGGACTTTACGAACTTGACACCCGAGAGGTTCACATATGACCGTAAGCCTCTCGAAGCTACTTGATCCATTGCACGACAGGGTACTGGACGGTCTCGAATTTGCGCGAATTGCTTTCAGACTATTCGACGAGGTCTATGAGCTACCTGATGACGGCAAGACCCTTCGCGAACGCAAGGGGGATGTAAAACCACTGTTGGAAGAGGTGCTGCCCATCGCGCGATTCGCCCTTGCGCATTACGGCCAAGGCCAATACTTGACGGTTCGGTGGGTGCGGGGTAGCCAGCCTTTCGATGCGAAGTTGGTTTCCCATGGCGGCAGGGTCGATCACGGAATGTGGCCAGCTCAAAGCACACTAGAGGTGACAACAGCGCAGCATCCTAACGAGTACCTGATGCGTGAGCGTCTGAACAGCGAGGGAGGCGCTTTTGGCCTGGAAGGTCTGACGCGTATCAAGGGCCCAGCGGGAGCGAAATCCGTTGCATCTGTGCCGACCGTCCACTCCAGCCTCGAAACCATCAATGCGATGGCCACATTGATCCTCGGCTCGATTCAAGCCAAGGCTGCAACGAACTACCCACAGGATACGACGCTCATTGTGAATGTTGAGCTGAATGGCCTTTACCTGGACGAAGAGTGGCGCCAACTAGTGCATATAGTGCGAGAACGATGTCCTTCCCACGGATTCAACGCAGTATTCCTGTGCGCTGGTCCCGGCATCTACAGCACGTCCTTGTAACGTTCCCACGTCTAGCGCCGGTGCAACTACTGGACTAACTGAAAACAGCCCACTCATTGCGCATGCGATAAATGGCCGCTCCCGGCCTGAAACGGGGACAGCAACACAGATAGCACGCACACGGGTTCAAGTGCAGGACCGGGAACTCGACGCGTTTCATGTGCGCAAAAACAGTTGATCAGCCCAATTCAAGCCCGGTCTACACAACCCAACAAAGTCCAATCACTAAGCCTCGCGTTTAGCAAATTCCAGTTTGATCCCCCGGGGGGAAATGCAACACTCGTCCTGTCGTCACCTGTTATGGTCCAATCTGAAAAGGGATCCAGGGGCCCGCAATCTCCAAGTTGAACGACTTGACTTGGAGATTGCGTTGCAAGGCCAATGCAACATCGAACAACCGCTGGATTTGGGGCGGACAAGGGATAGTTACAAACGGGTCAAATAAGGCGACCATCGGCTTTGTAGCCCTTCGCGCAGGCACATTGAGTTGACCGAGGATAATGACCATGACGAAAGATGAAGCGTTGGCAGCCATTAGCGCCGCATTCGGTGGGGCAGAAGCTTGGGCGGTTGTTGGCAATTGGGTGGTTTTTGTTGAAACCAAGCCAAAGAGAGAGGTCGCATTAATGGGACGTTTTGTGGAAACGAACATTCTTGGCGACGCTATGACTCCGTCCGACCTAACCAGACACATTCAATCGATTGCTTTGGAGTCTTGGGCGGTTCGTTCTGATGGCGTGCACCAACTTATTCTGAACTGAACTGGAGCGTCAGTTCGTATCAATCAGAACTTTGGCAAGTTAATGGGAAGGAATATGGCAAATGAGTTATGGATCAGATGAAGCCATCCAAGATGCTGAGGATGTGCACCGTGAGCATTGCGCTCGGCTGATTGCGCAATGTGCGGCGCAGCTCGTCGCTGCTCATGACATGGGGCGAGATGAAGCCATCCAAGCCATCACCAACTGGATGCGCTTAGATGGGGAAGCGGAAGCCGATCCGACCGGCGTGATGGCCTTGGAGAATGCATTTCCCTCACCTAGCAAGCTAATGCCGACAAGGCAGGTTGCCGCCATAGCACACGAGCTTTTGGAAGCTGCTCGGGACGCGTCCGACACTCTCTGAATTATCCAAAAAACAGAGACTAAAAGCGTCGCACACGTTACAAGAGCCCTGACTGACCGTATATGACCAAGTATGACGAACTATCAGCCAAAGCGATCGCTGCGGCGAACCGCGTGAACCAGCAGGAAACGATTTGTGAATTTAAAGCGAGCTATGTCGTGTCGCGATTCGCAACTCGACTCGGTGCACCAGCAGATCGTATTGCGACGCTGGAGCTGGACGAGGAACTCAATCCCACTAATGCTGCTAGAAACCTAGGCGATCGGCCGAAAATAAGGCAAGGACGCGATGGACGTTGGTATTTCGGCGTGAAAGTAACCTATGGCGACCCTCGCGGAATGTCTTGGCTCTGGGAGACGATGGTCTGGTCCATCCGCCCTCTCGATGACGCAGGAAAAAATGTGGCTCTCGGGTTGCTCGATGAGTCTGATCAAGACATAGGTAGTGATAGCGAACTCGACGCATTCTTTGACAAAATCATTGCGCGTACAAACGAACGCTTTGAAAGCGGCTTCACCGCTGGGCGCAAAGGGGTTGGCTTCAATGCGTAAGTCATCGACAACGCCTTGGCTCGCATGACGCCTAGCCATGCCTCTGTTAGATGGCAAGCCAACACAATTACCACCCCACCGCCACGCGACACTGCAGCGCTGGTCAACGGAGCGCGGACCTTCAGTCAGCGTTGTGTGCTTTGGACGAAGTCGCTCTGGGTCCATACAAGACTAGGGAACGCAGGCCGCGCTGAATCCTGGACTGAATCGCCGTGGCCTTTCTAGCCATCCAGAGAAAGAAAGGACGCGGTCGCGAGGCAGCTTTGATGAACGTCCCCCTAAGCTTGAAGCGGGCAGTAACTCTGATCGCAAGCAAACGGATTCAAGTGCGAGATCGGGAATTGAACCAGGCGCATTTCAAGCGTACGAAAGCAGTGGGCCGCCCCAATTCAGGCCCGTTTTGTACACCCCGACAAAGTGCAATCACTAGACCCCTCGTCAAGCAAAGTGCAGTTTGATCGTAGAAGCTAGTGCTTCAGAGGGAGCTGAAACGCTCCCTCCGTCAAACAGACAGGCTCCTCAAGTGCAAGACAATGCTTTAGCCGAGGTGCAAAGCAATCCTTTAAGTCACATGAGCACCCCAAAAACCCTGGCGGATCACTCCCCAGGGTTTTTTCTTGTCGGCCGCGCAAACGCTTTGTTGCAATGTCGATCCCCGCATTTTCCCCAGGGCCGCACAGCGTCGAGCCGCCCCAGACAGCGTGCAGAAAAATGGTGTAATGCCTGCTTGGCAAATGAATGCCACTCCGATTGACAGAGGGACGACGAGACATGAAACAAATTCTGATGGCCAGCCTGCTGGCACTGACCGCCGCAAGTGCTTCGGCTCAAGTTGAGAAGGTTTACGCTGGTGGTTCGCTGGGCTGGGCAAAGATCCCAACAACCTGCGCCGCGGGCGAAACCTGCAAAGACAACAGCGTCGGCTACAAGGTTTACGTCGGCTATGACGACACCGCCAAAATCGCCGGCGAACTGGGCTACATCAATTTTGGCAAATCCAAGGTTGACGCTGGCACCGATCATGCTGAACTCAAGGCGCACGCCGTCACTTTGGCGCTGGCATTCAAGCAACAACTGGACACGGGCCTCAAGGGCGTACTGCGTCTGGGTGCCGCCAACGTCAGCGCCAAAGAAACATCCAATTTTGGCTTTGCCGACAAAGGCAGCGGCTGGAACATCTATGGCGGCGTGGGTGCTGAATATGACATCATGCCCGGCCTGAAAGCAGCCGCTTCGCTGGATGTGACCAAGGGTGGCACGGACGGTGGCGATAGCGGTACGCTGTACCTGCTCAGCGCCGGCGTGCAATACCACTTCTGATCAGGCTGCGGCCTCGATGCAAAAAGGCACTCCTCGGAGTGCCTTATTTCTTCAGGCTCTTCTTGCTCGCCCTCAATTGCATGAAATGCCCCAGGCTCACGATAGCCAGCACCATCAGCAAACCATCAAATGGCAGCCGGAAGCGAATCCGCGTGAAGAACAACGCGGCCAACAAACCATTGATGACATAGACGCCGATCAGCAAACGCTCTGAGCGAGACAAGGGCACGCGGCCAACCATCCACACTCTTGCCAACACCATGGCAAGCATCGGGTAGTAGGTCAAGAACATCAGCCAATCTTTCCAGGCCGCATTTTGCTCGCTGGTTGCGGCCTCGGCATGGTAGTTGTAGTAGTTCAGCGCCTTGCCGACATACAGCGAAGCAGCCTCCATGGGATGGGCTTTGATCCAGTCTGTCGCAAACCCCTGCAAGGCCTTGCTGGACTGCACCTCATCCAGCCCCTGTGTCTGTTGTAGATAGCGCGTCAAATCTACATCGACACCGCTGTTGACCCGGGTGAACTCGCTGTTACCCAACAGCAGATTGACGCCACCATTTGTTGCGACGGGCACGAACTGCCCAAAGACCTGGTAGTTGCGCACCAGCCATGGCGACATCGTTGCAACGGTCATCAAGCCGAACACAATGGCCGACAGCACATTACGACGCCATGCAAACGGCCCGAAAAAGGCCACGTACGCAGCAAACAATGGCGCCAGCAGCTGAAACGACGGCGCAACCAACACCAGGTAGCCATAAACAACGCCCGCGAAGATGAACGTACGCCAAGAAGCCTCGCGGCGAGAAAGCAGGCAGATCAAGCCCAGCATGAGGGCCATGCACAAGGTCTGCGGGTACAAAGTAGATGCGGCATACAGCCACACCGGATACACCAGCAGGCTGGCACCCGCCAACCACGCTACAGCAGGTGTCTCACGCGCAATCAGCGCACGCATGAGCCACACAGAAATGCCCAGGACGACAACGTTCAGGATCTTGAGCCAC
Organism: Aquabacterium sp.; assembly: GCF_004297345.1. Taxonomy (GTDB): domain Bacteria; phylum Pseudomonadota; class Gammaproteobacteria; order Burkholderiales; family Burkholderiaceae_C; genus Aquabacterium. Next base: position 8,306 of record NZ_SCTN01000044.1, read on the forward strand.
AGCACGCCTTGTTCTGTGCCGGCAAACAAAGTCATGAGGAAGGGATAGCCGGGCGGTCTGTAGGCCGTGGGCTGGAGCGCCGGCGTCACGTAGCCGTGACCTTGAACCATCTGCTGAGCCAGCGCAAAGTAATCGCGCTCGTCCTCATAACGCAAGCTCGTTCCCGACATGAGCGCAACGCCCAGGGCCAAGACCATGCTGAGCGCAAAGAGCCAGAAAAACAGCTTGTTCGATTTACCCTGATCCAGTTTCATCGCCGACAGCCTCACAGCGATATTTTGATGAAGATCGCCTCGGGAATGTGCTTGATGATCAGCATGATCAGGCGCCAGAAGCCAGGGGTGTACACAATCGTCCGCCCCTTGTCGATGGCGTTGCTGATGTCACGCGCAACCTGATCGGGCTTGGCCCAAAGCGCCCCCTTCTTCAGGTGCGCTGTCATGGGGGTGTCCACAAAGCCGGGCTTGATGGTGATCACGTGCACCCCTTGCTTGGCCAGACGCTGCCGCAGACCAGAGGCAAACGCACTGACCAAGGCCTTGGCGCTGCCATACACGTAGTTGCTCTGCCGCCCGCGGTCACCCGCCACAGAAGAGATCACGGCAATCGCGCCCGACCGCTGGGCCGCCAATTGCTCGCCAGCCAAGGACATCAACGACACGACAGACGTGCCATTCGTAC
>NZ_SCTN01000357.1 GCF_004297345.1 Aquabacterium sp.
TGTGGGCGGGCGAATACTTGGCGGCGTTTTCCAGCAGGTTGCCAAATACCCGTTCCATGAGCACAGCGTCGATCGAGAGCAAGGGCAGGTCGGCATCCAGATGGACCTTGACGGGGTGATCGTCCAGGCTGTGACCCAACAACTGGATGCTGGCCCCGATCACCTCTTCGATGGGCTGCCACTCCAGGCGCAGTGGCAGCTGCCCGGCTTGCTGGCCGGTTTGAAGGCGCGCCATGTCCAGCAGGTTGCTGACCATGCGGTGCAGGCGCATGGCCTGGTCACGGATGGCACTGGCCATGTCACGAGCCTGGCCGGGCAGTGGCGGTTGCATCAAGGTGAGTGTGTCGGCCAGGCCGAATAAAGATGTGAGCGGGGTGCGGATGTCGTGCGACAAGGCTGACAGGATCGAGCCACGCAGACGTTCGTCGTTCATCTCCAACTGCGTCTGGTGGGCCACGTTGACGAAGTGCAGGCGCTCCAGCGCCGTGGCGACCAGCGTGGCCAGGGCATCGAGCAGGCTGCGGTGGCCATCCAGCTCGCGCGCACCGGTACGGCGAGACGACAGGATCAGCACGCCCCGCGAACGCGTCGAGCCAGCCAGGGGCAGCACGGCATGCAGGTGGCCGTCATCGCCGAGCTGTTGCGTGCTGTGGTTTCTGGGCGCCTGAAACGCGGCTTGCGCCAACAGGGTGAGGGTGCTGTCCAGCGGGGCTTGATCAGGCCGGGCGGGAAGCAGGGGCTCGTGGACGTTGCTGTCTCGCGCCTGGTGTGCGGCGGGCAGCAGCAGGCGGGCGCGTGCAGCAAGCTGCTGCTGAGCGAACTGCTCGGTGGCATCACACACCTGCTCGATGGTCAAGGCGCCGGCGAGCTGGCTGGCCAGGGCATACAAGGCGTTGGAGCGTTCGGCGGCCTGCTGCGCTTCTTGCGCCCGCACACGCAGGCCTATCGTCAAGTGGCTGATGATGAGCGCCACAATCAGCATCACGGCAAAGGTCAGCACGTATTGCACGTCGCTGACGGCGAATGACCAGCGCGGCGGCACATAAAAGAAATCGAACAGGCCGACACTGAGGAAGGAAGCCAGCACGGCCGGACCACGTCCCAGGCGTGCTGCGATGACGACCACCACGAGCAGAAACAGCATCACCGTGTTGACCAGCTCCAGCCAGTCGTGCAGGGGGATGGTCAGGCCTGTGGTCAGGCCACATGCCGCGATGGCCAGCAGGTAGCCACGCCAGGTGGCGCGGTGAACCGGGGCGGAAAAGCTGGGAAGGTCTGACATGGGCTGAATCGAAGCCGGGATGAGCCAGCTTAGTCAGCTGCGCATCTCGCTTGCGAAAATTCTGGCACGGCCGGCATAAAAAAGCCGTAAAGATCAGGCTGGTGTGCCTTCCACACTGCGCAAACGGAAGTCTTCACCGCTCAGCCAGCGCTTGCGGAAGGCGCCGCAGTGGGGGCAAGGCTCGATCCGGTCTGGTGGCTGGAAGGTCTGACCACAATCCAGGCAGAGGGCCAGAGCTTCTATGATGTTCACGACCACCTCTGCGCCGTCGGCCAGGGTGCCGATCAGGGCCGCCTGCAAGGCCGTGCGCAAGGCCTGTTCATCGACGCAGCTCAGGGTGCCGATGTCCAGCGTCAGGCGGGTGATGCGTTGCAGCTCGTGAGCATGGCGCTCCAGCAAGCCCACGATTTCAACGGCCAGTGAAAGCTCATGCATGCGGCCGCCCCGTGATGGCGGGCGCCACCTGGTTCAACGCGTCGTTCAGCCATTGGTGCAACAAGGCCATGGCCTGAGGAAATTGCGCGCGTGCTTGGGGTGACAAGGGTGCCCCCAGCTCGAAGCCGTGGCAGCTCAGGCTGAGCAACTGCGCGGGGGGCGGCACTTGCATCAGCATGGCCTGGTACAGGCCGAGCAATTGGGCGGGCGTGCAACTGTGGCTGTTCACGCCTTGCACGGCCTGGTCGGTTGGCAGCGGAGAGAGCGTGCGCAGCGACACGGCTTCATGGCCTTGCGCGGCGGCGTCTGCAAACAGAATCAGCTGGCGATCGCTCAGGTCCATCACATGCTCGACCATGAGTTGCTGATCGCAGATCAACTCGATGCGGGCTTGAACCTCTTCGGATTGCGTATCCAGCCAGGCCAGCAACTGGTCGGCCAGCATGGGGCCAAAGGCATCGTCTCCGCGGCTGGGGTTGCCAACGGCCATGATCAGGATGGGGGCCTTGTTGTTCATGATCATGGCCAGTTGCTGGCCTGCCCAGATGCGGGCAGCGCAGGGCGTTCGATCTGGCCGTCTTCATGTTTGAGCAGTAAGTCAACGGCCTGGCCTTGCGCATCCAGCAGTTCAAGGCGCAAGGGCATCTTGCCGACAGCGTGCGTGGCGCAGGAGAGGCAGGGGTCGTAAGCGCGGATGGCCACTTCGATGTGGTTGAGCAGGCCTTCGCTGAGCTCTCGGCCATCGAAGTACTGCGCGGCCACGCTGCGCACGGCTTCGTTCATCGCCGTGTTGTTGTGCGTGGTCGAGACAATGAGGTTGGCATAGCTGATGAGGTCGTCATCGCCCATGCGGTAGTGATGAATGAGTGTGCCGCGCGGCGCCTCGATCACGCCGATGCCTTCACGCAAGGGCGTGCCGGTGGCCATGAGGTCGGTGCCGATGATGTCGGGGTCGTTCAGCAGGCGTTCGATGGTTTCAGCGCAATGCAGCATGTCGATCATGCGCGCCCAGTGTTGGGCCAGCGAGGCGCTCACTGGCCTGCCGTGGTTCCAGGCTTTGAATTCCTCTCGTGCGGCTTCGGCGCGGGGGGTGTCCAGGTAGCTGGCGTTGTTGATGCGGGCCAGCGGGCCTACGCGGTACCAGCCTTGTTCCGGGCCGATGCTGCGCAGGAAGGGGAACTTCATGTAGGTCCAGGACTTGACCTCTTCGCCCAGCAGTTGCTGGTAGCCGTGCACATCCACCTGATCTTGCACATGCACGCCATGCTCGTCGTTGATGCGCAAGGCGCCGTCGTACAGATCGCCTGCACCATCAGGCCGAACCAGAGACATGAACATCGACGGGAAGTTGGCAAAAGCCCCTTGCTCGGGCTGGCCGGCCAGGAAGAGATCGCGTGCCAGAACGAGGGCACTGGCGCACCAGTCCGTGATCTGGGCGATGTCCTTTTGCATGGTGTGGCGGTCTGCCGCTGACAAGGCCTTGTTGAATCCACCGGGCACTGAGCCCGTACCGTGCACCCGTTTACCTGTGAGCAGGCGGATCACCTCCTGCCCATATTGGCGGATGCGGATGCCTTGCAAGCCCAGTTCACGCTGATCCGTCAGCACGCCCACGATGTTGCGATGGGCCACGGCATCGTCAAAGCCGAACAGCAGATCAGGCGAAGCCAGATGGAAGAAGTGCAAGGCGTTGGACTGCAGCACCTGGGCATGGTGCAACAAGCGGCGCAACTTGTCGGCTGTGGGCGTGACCCGACCGTCGCCAATGACGAAGGCATCGCAGGCCTTGCTGGCCGCCAGCAAGTGGCTGATTGGGCAGATGCCGCACAGACGTTGAACCAGCGTGGGCACCTCCCAATAGGGACGGCCCTGAATGAAGCGCTCGAAGCCGCGAAACTCGACGATGTGCAGCCGCGCCTGCCTGACGCGGCGCTGCTCATCGAGCAGCAGCGTGACCTTGCCGTGGCCTTCCACGCGGCTCACGGGTTCGATCACCACACGGTTGAGGCCGCTTGGGTCGGGGGCGGTTTCAAGTGGATGTGGCATGGTGTTCAATCAAAGCGGCGGCTGTCGGCTGGCAGCACGGGGGAGCGGCCCTCCAGCATGGCCATGATCAGCTCGCGAAAGGCTTCGGCAGGTGGCGGGCAGCCTGCCAAGGTGTAGTCGATGGGTACCACTTCGTGCAGGGGCAATACCTTCTGGAGCAAGGGCGGCAGTTCGGGGTCTTGCGGCACTTGCGGGTTGTGCAGGTCGGCGCCCAGGTAGGCCTCGGCCACCAGTTCGCTCACCGGGATGCCGTTGCGCAGTGCGGGCACGCCGCCATACATGGCGCAAGCGCCCACGGCCACGAGGACCTTGCAGCGCTGGCGGAACTCGTGCAGCGTCTCCACGTTCTCGCGGTTGCACAGGCCGCCTTCGATCAGGCCGATGTCCACGCCTTGCTCGCTCACGTGCTTGATGTCGGTGAGAGGGCTGCGGTCGAACTCAATGTGCTCGATCAAGTCGGCCAGGGCCTCGTCCACATCCAGAAAGGACATGTGGCAGCCAAAGCACCCGGCCAGCGAGCAGGTGGCGATGCGCAGCTTCTTCTTGCTGGTGTTCATCAGCTGTCCTCCGGCTTCTGTGAGATGTCGACGTGGTCATAAGGACGCTGGCCAATGGGGATGACGAAACCATGCCGCTTGGGCATGAGCGCGCCAACCGGGCAGATGGACATGGCCCTGTCGCTGGCGGCGATGGCGCTGTCTTTCAATTGACCGCTGGGGCTGTTGATCAGCAGTTCGGTTTTCAAACCACGACCACCGATGGCAAACACATCCTTGCCATCGACCTCGCGGCTGGCGCGTACGCACAACTCGCACAGCACGCAGCGGCTGCGGTCCAGCAGCACATCCGGGTGGCTGGCATCGACCGGGTGTTGCGGGTAAGCGTGAACGAAATGCGTGTCCTGCATGCCCAGGTGGTAGCCCAGTGCCTGCAAGTGGCAGTTGCCGCTTTTCTCGCAGAAGGGGCAGTGGTGGTTGCCTTCCACGAAGAGCATCTGGATCAGGCGTTGGCGGTCCGCGTTGATGTCGGCGGTTTCTGATTCCACTTCCAGGCCCGCGCTGGCCGGCATGGTGCACGAGGCCACCATGCGGCCCTTGATGCGCACACTGCAGACCTTGCAACTGCCAATGGGTGCAAAGTCCCGGTGATGGCACAGGTGCGGGATGTAGGCGCCCGCATCTTGTGCGGCCTGCATGATGGTCTGGCCTGGCTGGAAGGGGATGTCCTGGCCGTCGAGTTTGAAAGTGGCTTGATCGCTCATGGTGGGCTGATCTCTTGCATGTTGACCACAGCGGCATCCAGGTCGAACGCTTGCTCGTCGGCCGCCAGCTTGCGCTTGATCTGATCGGGGAAATGCGCGATCACGTCCATCAAAGGATGGGCCGCCGTCTGGCCCAGGCCGCAGTGGCTGTAGCGATGCATCAGCTCGGCCGTTTCCTGCAGGCGCACGATGTCGCGCTGGCTGGCATGGCCTTGCATCAATCGTTCGGCCGTCTCCAGCAACTGCCCGCAACCCACGCGGCAGGGTGTGCAGAAACCGCATGATTCGTGGGCGAAGAAGCGGGTGTACTGGCGGGCCACGTCCACCATGTCGCGTGTCTGGTTGAAGACCGTGAAGGCGCCGCCGGTGGGCAGGTCTTCGAAGCTGATCTGGCGTTGTCGTTGTGGCAATTGGGTGGCATCGATCAACTTGCCTGATGGGCCGCCCACCAGCACGGCTTGCACATCCTGTGCGCCGCAATCGCTCAATACCTCAGCCACGGTCACGCCCCAGGGCACTTCGTACAGGCCTGGTCGGGCCACGTCGCCCGCCACACTGAGGATGCGGGTGCCGCGCGAGGCGGGTGTGCCATGTGCGTTGAACCAGCCTGCGCCATGCAAGGCGATCTGCGCCACTTGCACAAAGGTCTCGACGTTGTTGTTGACCGTGGGCAGGCCCAGGTAGCCGCGATCAACCGGAAAGGGCGGCCGCGTGCGAGGTATGCCGCGCTTGCCTTCCACCGACTCAATCAGCGCGGTTTCTTCGCCGCAGACGTAGGCGCCTGCACCCATGTGCAGTTGGATGTCGAAGCCTGGCGAGCCGCCCATCACTGAGGGCCCCAGCAGGCCTTGGTCGCGGCGGGCTTGCAGTACTTCGCGTAGATGAGGCTCGATGAATTCATACTCGCCACGCACATACAGGAAGCCTTGACTGGCGCCCACAGTCAGTGCGGCGATGGTCATGCCTTCCATGACTTCATGCGCCCATTGCATCAGCAGCATGCGGTCTTTGAAGGTGCCCGGTTCACCCTCGTCGGCGTTGCAGGTGATGGCGCGCGGGCCAGGCGCATGGCGGCAAGCCACCCACTTCTGCCAGGTGGCAAAGCCGGCGCCACCTCGGCCACGCAGGCCGGCATCGCGCAAGGCAGCCAGCATGGCATCCGGGCCCATGGCGTTCAGCCTGGCGAGCGCCTGCCCAGGTGCAATCGGGTGGCTGAGTGTGAGTTGGTGACGCCACACCGGGTTGTGGACTTCGAAGAAATCCGTGGGCCATTGATCCAGTGGCGCCTGAGCCTCAATCAGATCGGCGATCTCATCGGCGCGGCGCAGGGTCAGGTTGGTCAGCGGGCGGCCATTGATCAGCCCCGCCGGGCCTTGATCGCACAGCCCTGTGCATGAGGTGCGGTGAATCGACACCAGGCCATCCGCCCGCGTGTGATCGGCTTGCACACCCAAGCGTTCGCTCAGGAGTTGCAACACGGCTTCGCTGCCCAGCATGCGATCTGTCACGCTGTCGCTGAGGTAGAGCGTGTAGCGCCCACGTGGTTCGAAGCTGAGGAAATGGTAGAAGCTCACCACACTGCGCACGGCAGCATGGCTCAGGCGCCATTGCAGCACCAGTGCGGCAATGGCGCTGCCTGGCACATGCTGAAACCTTGCCTGAACCTGCCTGAGCACCTGCAGCAAAGCCCCCTGGCTGGCCGGGTAGCGGGCAAGGATGTCGCTGATGTCGTGCTCGGGGTGCATGCTTCAGAGTATCGAGCGGATGTGACGCATTCTTGTCTAAGGGCCTGCTGCTTGTGATGCAAATCAACAAATGCGCGGCAAGGGATCGCCCATCAGCCAGTCCAGCATGCGCTGGCCACCAAAGCGGGTGCGCATCTGGATGAATCCGGGTGATTCGTCCGTCACGGTGCCGATGCGGCAAGCCTGGCGTCCTAGCGGGTGTGCCCGCATGGCTTGCAGCAGCGCATCGGCATCGGCTGCATCACAGATGGCGATGAGCTTGCCTTCGTTGGCCAGATACAGTGGGTCCAGACCCATGAATTCGCAGGCGGCTGCCACTGCATCTTGCACCGGTATGGCCGCTTCATCGAGCTGCATGCCCACCTGCGAGGCCGAGGCGATTTCGTTGAGCGTGGTGGCCAGGCCGCCGCGTGTGGGATCGCGCAGTACACGCAGCCGGGCTGGTGTGGCCAGCATGTGGGCGACCAGCCCATGCAGCGAGGCGCAATCCGATTCGATGGGCGCTTCAAAGCGCAAGCCTTCGCGCTGGCTGAGTACCGCCATGCCATGTTCGCCCACGCTGCCAGACAGCAAAATGGCATCACCGGGGCGGGCCAGTTGACCAGATAGATGCAAGCCGGGTGGGCAGATGCCGATGCCGGCTGTGCTGATGTAGAGGCCATCGGCCTTGCCGCGTTCCACCACCTTGGTATCGCCTGTGACGATGGCCACGTGCGCGTTCATGGCTGCTTGCGCCATTGAGTGCACCACACGAACCAGATCAGCCAGGGGCAGGCCTTCTTCCAGGATGAAGCTCACGCTGAGGTGCAAGGGCTGGGCGCCCATCATGGCCAGGTCATTGACGGTGCCGTGTACCGCCAGGGCGCCGATGTCGCCGCCGGGGAAAAACAGGGGCGACACCACATGCGCATCGGTGGACATGACCAAGCGCCCGCCCGGCATCGCCGCCAAAGGGTTGGTCAGCACCGCGCCGTCATCGCCGGCAGCCTGCCAGCCCTCGGGCCAGGTGCTGGCAAAGGCTGGCTTGAACACTGATTCGATCAACTGATGGCTGGCGCGGCCGCCTGCGCCATGCGTCAAATCGACCAGACCGTGTCGAAGGTCAAGTGGCCGGATGTAGCCGGGTTTGATGCCGCTCATGCCGAGTGCCTCATGTTGTCGGAGCCTTGGCGCGTCTGCGGGCATGGCTTGTGTCGCCCATATTGATAGTGCGCCGCACAAGCCCCTTCAGAGCTGACCATGCAGGCACCCACGGGCTGATCCGGTGTGCAGATGGTGCCGAACAGCACGCAGTCTTGCGGGCGTTTGTGCCCACGCAGGATCGGGCCGCACTCGCATTTTGGGTGATCGGGCACGGCCATCGGCATCAGGTTGAAGCGCCGTTCGGCATCCAGACTGGCATAGGCATCGCGCAGCTTCAAGGCGCTGTGAGGGATGGCGCCCAGGCCACGCCATTCAAACGCATCCCGAATGTCAAACACATCGGTCATCAGCGCGATGGCCTTGTGATTGCCTTCGCGCTTCACGGCCCGGGTGAACTGGTTCTCGACCTGCGCCCGGCCTTCATTGACCTGCCGGATCAACATGAGGATGGCCTGCATCACGTCCAGGGGCTCAAAGCCCGCTACAACCACGGGCAGATGATGGCGCTCGGCGAACACCTCGTAAGGGCTTGATCCGATGATGGTGGACACATGTGCCGGCCCGATCAGGCCATCGAGCGCCACAGGAGTGGGCTGATCCAGTATCGCGTGCATGGCTGCGGGCGTGAGCACATGGTTGCACAGCACGCTGAAGTTGCGCAGGCCTTCGCGCTGGGCTGTCTGTATGGCCACGGCTGTGGCTGGCGTGGTGGTCTCGAATCCGATGGCGAAGAACACCACTTTCCGATCGGGGTGTTGACGTGCCAGTTGCAGGGCATCGTCAACGGCATAGACCATGCGCACATCAGCACCGAGCGCGCGCGCCTTCATCAGGCTCAGACCGTTCGAGGCGGGCACACGCAAGGTATCGCCATAGCTGGCCAGGATCACGCCGGGCTGCCTGGCCAAGGTAATGGCCATGTCGATGCGGCCAATGGGCAGCACGCACACAGGGCATCCAGGGCCATGGATCATCTGCACGGGGGGTGGCAGCAGGTCGAGCACGCCATAGCGAGCCAGTGCGTGGGTGTGGCCGCCACAGAACTCCATGAAGCGGTAGGTACGATGAGCGTTCGCCTCAGCGGCTATCGATCGTGCCAGGGCCTTGGCTACATCCGGATCGCGGAACTCGCTGATGTACTTCATAGGGTACTTCATGGCGTACTTCCTGATGCCGCCTGATCCCGCTTCAGCTGCTCGAACAGGGCCAGTGTCTGCAGGGCTTCTGCCTGATCCAGCAAGGTCAGGGCATAACCGGCGTGCACGATCACGTAGTCGTCGATCTGCACGCCATCGAGCAAGGCCAGGGAGACCTGCTTGCGCACGCCGCCCATGTCCACAGTGCAGAGGTCATGGGCACCGAGTTCGATCACGCGAGCGGGGAGGGCGAGGCACATGCGTTTTGCTTGATGAGTCTTTGGCGGGCAACCCAGGCTTGCCCGAGGCTCAGGCCGCCGTCACCACAGGGGTATTGTGCGGGGCGCCAGACGCGCAGGCCCTTGATGATCAAGCCTGCGTGCAGCGCGTCATCCAGCAAGCGGTTGGCCAGGCAGCCGCCTGACAGCACAACGGTGTGCACACCGTGGCGTTCACAGGCTTGCGCAGCCCAGTCGGCCATGGCCGTGGCGATGGTGGCGTGGAACACGGCAGCAGCTTGTGGCGCATCGCGTTGATCGGCCAGCCAGCTCATCAGCGGGCGCCAGTCAAGCTGCAAATCCTCGGTGATGCGCCAGCCGTCGCTCAGGGCTGCTGCAGGCCAGTGCATGTTCGCCAGGCTTTCAAGGCGCATGGCGGCTTCGGCTTCATAGCGAGACTGTGTGTAAGGCGCCAGCACATCGAGCAGGCCGGCGGCGGCGTCGAAGAGCCTGCCCAGGCTGGTGGTCACAGCGTGGCGCTGGCTGCCTTGCGACAGCCATTGCTGCAGCATCGCAGCCTGGGGCATGCGCGCAAATCGCTGGCTGATCTCGCTGGTGCGGTCCAGCGCCTGCAGCACGGATGCGGCCATGCGCCAGGGTTCGCGCGCGGCGGCATCGCCACCGGCCATGGCCATGGGCCACAGGTGGCCGATGCGCTGGGCCTCGTCTTCCTGAACCAGCAGCAACTCGCCGCCCCAGACCATGCCATCGCTGCCCAGGCCGTGCCCATCCAGGGCCAGCCCGATGACGCGGTCATGCACGCCTTTCTCGTCGGCGTGTTCGGCTAGCACGGCGGCCACATGGGCATGGTGATGTTGCACCTGGATCAGCGGCAAGGGTTGCACGCCTGAGGATGTCGATGCACGGGTGTGGGCCATGTGGGCGGCCAGGATGGTGCTGAAGAAATCCGGGTGCAGGTCGCAGGCCAGCGCGTCGGGCTGGGTGCGCAGCCAGCCCGGCCAGATGTCGGCCATGCGGGTATAGGCCACGCGGGTATCGACAGACTCCAGATCACCAACGTGTGGCGATACCAAAGCCCGATCGCCTTGCGTGATGCACAGCGTGTTCTTCAGCAAGGCGCCCATTGACAGGACGGAGGGCGGCAGGGCGCTCTCATCGTGTGTCTTGCTGGCACGCGTTGGCAAGGCCACGGGTGTGGG
>NZ_SCTN01000358.1 GCF_004297345.1 Aquabacterium sp.
GGGCCGCCAGGCTTGATGGGCTCTACCTGGGGCTCGGGGTCCGGCAGCAAGGCCAGATTGGGCGGCGCATCGCTGGGCGCGCCATCCTTGCCCTGCTGACGCGCGCCAGCGTCGATGGGACGGGACGTGGCCGAAGCAGCACGTGTCGAGCCCGAGGGCGGTGTTGATGCACACCCGGCCACCAGGGCCAGCACGGCCATCAGCATCAGCGCAGAACGACCACGAGCGACGAGCCTTGTGAGCGCGGCAGAAAGAGGGGGCATCAGGCTTCGTTGCATGGTGCGCACCATAACCGATACGCGACAAGCTGTGCACAAGGTAAGGCCCTGACGCTTTGTGCAACGCACCGATTGCACATCGCGGCACAATGGCACCCTGTCACCGAAACCGCTCAGCCTCCCGCCTACCATGTCCAAACCTCTGGAACAGCCTTTCGATCACCCCTTCGAGCGCGGCATGCGCAACCGTCGCGCCGCACTGGGCGATGCCTGGGTGGACAAATCGGTCGCCAAGGCCAACACCTTCAACGCCGAGTTCCAGCACTTCATCACCGACTACGCCTGGCATGGTGTCTGGGGCCGCCCCGGTCTGGACTGGAAGACCCGCCGCATCATCGTGATGGCCGTGACCTGCGCATTGGGCCGCTGGGACGAGTTCGAGATCCACATGCGCGGCTCCCTCACCCCGGGCAACGCCCATACGCTGACCCCTGAAGAAGTGCGCGAAGCCCTCATTCAGATCGCCATTTACGCCGGCGTGCCAGCAGCCAATACCGGTTTCGCCAAGGCATTGGGCATCATGCGCGAGCTGGGCATCGAGCCCCCACCCCATCCTGCCGATCAGTCCTGGCATCCCGGCGTGGGCCGCTCCGTCTTCACCAGCACCCGCCCCAAGCTGCACGCAACAGTGCGCGAGCCACGGCGCGGCAAGGCCGCGCACACCATCGTTCTGAGCCACGCGCTAGGGCAGGATGGCTCAATGTGGGATCTGGTTGCCAACGAGCTGGCCGCGACCTGTCGCGTGATCTGCCCTGACACACGCGGCCATGGCCGTTCGCAGACGCCGTCCGAGCCCTTGACCATGACCGAACTGGCCGCTGACGCAGCCCGCCTGATCGACGAAATGGCCGAAGGCGAACCGGTGATCTGGGTAGGCCTGTCCATGGGCGGCATGATCGGCCAGGAACTGGCCATCCGCCATCCAGACAAGATCAAAGCCCTGGTACTGGCCAACACAACCAGCACCTATACCGCAGCTGGCCGGGAAGCCATCGGCCAGCGCATTGAAACCGTGGAATCACACGGCCTGGGGGCGATCAGCACCACCACCATGGCCCGCTTCTTCAGCGAAACGTTCCGCCAGCAGCAAGCGGCCACCGTGTCGCGTCATCAGCGCCTGCTGGAGGCAACGGATCCGGAAGGCTACACCGCTTGCGCAGCAGCCCTGTGTGATGCGGACACCTCAGGCAAGCTGCATCACATTCGCGTCCCGACCCTGGTGATCGCGGGTGGCCTGGATGAAGGCACACCGATGGACATGGCTCAGAACCTCGCCAAAGGCATCGCCGGATCGCAACTGGTCACGCTGCAAGGCTGTGCCCACCTCAGCGCCGTGGAGCAACCTCAGGCGTTTGCTGAGCTCCTGGGCGAATTCGTTGCCGGTATCTGAACAAAAAGAAAACCCCACCATGCAGCACGCATGATGGGGTGTTCAGTAAGTGCCCGACCGGACTTGGCCTCGCCGGGGCTTGTTTCGCTTGTCTCTTCTACTCTCAGGCGGCGCGACGGCGAGCCGCCACAGCCACACCAACCAGACCCAGGCCCATCAACGCATAGGTGGATGGCTCGGGAACCGCTGGCTGCAACTTGCCGATGAAGTGCACATCAGGCGTCAGGCCCAGCAGACCGTTGTAAGGGCTGCCGACGTTACCCAGATCCAGCATGGGCACGGTACCAGCCTTGGCGAAGGCAGCTGCTGTGACGCCTGAACCCTTGATGGTCAGTGTCGACGTGGTGTTCTCGGCGAACTTGGACGACGCGAAATCAATGTTCCACTGGTAGGTGTAACCAGCGTCCTTGATCAGCGGCAGCAACCAGCTGTAGCCCGAACCGGCGGCCAGCGCCGTACCGGACGTGCTCGCCAGCGTGCCGTTGGGGCCGGACAGCCACAAGGCTTCAATGAACGTACCAGCCGAGGTCTTGGCCGGGAACGCATTGGTCAGCTGGGTCAGGGACAACTGCACGCCACCGGTGATGTCGGTGATGTTCAGCGTGGCCACCGAGTAACTCAGGGTCTTGGTGTCCAGCAGGTCCAGAACGGTTGACGTGTCAAAAAACGTCTTGAAATCATAGGTATAGCTGGCAGCCCAGCTGGCAGACGACGCCAGACTGAGTGCAGCAATGCCGGCGGCAACTGCCGTGCGGCGCACTAGTTTGATCATGAAGGCTCCTCTCTTGGCGGTGGGCGTTGAGGGCAGCCACTACAAATTGCGTGACTTTTTACCCAACGTTAGCCCATCGTATTGATTTAATGCAGCGCATCAAAGAGGGGTTGCCCGCCCCCTCATGTGTGGGGGCCATAGGCGCCAATTTCATCACTCGATAACACCCGTTGCCCCCGCTCGACAAGGCCGCGCTTGATCTATGCTTGCCCCCTTGCCCGAATTGTTCCGCACTCTGCCTGCCTGCGCGCCCGATGTCGTCCCACGCTGCCAACGCCGCCCCACCCATGATGAACCCGGCCCAGATGGCCGCCGTGCAGCACCTCCACAGCCCCTGCCTGGTGCTGGCGGGCGCCGGCTCGGGCAAGACGCGGGTGATCACCCACAAAATTGCGCGGCTGTTGCAACCTGGCGATGGTGCAGATTTGGCGCCATCGCAAATCGGCGCCATCACCTTCACCAACAAGGCCGCCGCAGAAATGCGCGACCGGGTCAAGGCGCTGATCGGCGCCAAGGCAGCCAGCAAGCTGCTCGTGTGCACCTTCCACTCGCTGGGCGTGCGCCTGCTGCGCGAAGACGGCGCCGAACTGGGCCTCAAGCCCGCATTCTCGATTCTGGACAGCGACGACGTCACCGGCATCCTGCGTGACGCCGGCGCCACCACCGACGCCAAATTAGCCCGCAGCTGGCAATGGACGATCAGCCTGTGGAAGAACATGGGGCTCAACAGCGCGCAGGCCCTGTCGCACGTCAAGACTGACGAAGAGCAGATCGCCGTGCGCGTGATGAAACTGTACGAAGAGCGCCTGCAGGCCTACCAGGCCGTGGATTTCGACGACCTTATCAGCATGCCGCTCAAGCTGCTGGCCGAGCATGAACATGTGCGTCTCAAATGGCAGCGCCAGTTGCGCCATGTGCTGGTGGACGAATATCAGGACACCAATGCCACGCAGTACGAGCTGCTCAAACTGCTGGTGGGCCAGCAAGGCATCTTCACGGCCGTGGGCGACGACGACCAGTCTATCTACGGCTGGCGCGGCGCCACGCTGGACAACCTCAAGCGCCTGCCACAGGACTTCCCAAACCTCAAGGTGATCCCGCTGGAGCAGAACTACCGCTCGACCAGCGCGATCCTGCGGGCGGCCAACAACGTCATCGAAAGCAACCCCAAGCTCTTCCAGAAGACGCTGTGGTCGGACCTGGGTGAAGGCGATCCGGTCAAGCTCATGGAGTGCGACAACGAAGAGCACGAGGCCGAGCGCACCGTCTCTCACTTCATGATGTTGCGCATGAACCTGCTGGAGCGTCACCCCGGCGACCCAAGCAAGACGGACTGGAACAATTTCGCCATCCTCTACCGGGCCAACCACCAGGCGCGCCCGTTCGAACAGGCCCTGCGCAAGGCCAACATCCCCTACAAGGTGTCGGGCGGCCAGAGCTTCTTTGACCGCACGGAGATCCGCGACCTCTGCGCCTGGCTGCGCCTGCTGCTCAACAACGATGACGATCCGGCTTTTTTGCGAGCTGTGACCACGCCAAAGCGCGGCATCGGCCACCAGACGCTGGGCGCCTTGGGCGAGTTCGCCGGCAAGTGGAAGGTCAGCCTGTTCGAAGCCTTGTTCGCCGATTCGCTCTCAGCCAGCCTGAGCGCCAAGGCCATCGGCAGCCTGCACGAGTTCGGCCGCTACGTGAATGACTTCGAATACCGCGCCCGCCACACCTACGGCAGCGAAGACGCCAAGGTGATGCTGCTGGACTGGCTCAAAGACATCGGCTACGAGCAGCATCTCTACGACAACGAAGAGAACGAAAAGGTCGCGGCGGCCCGCTGGACCAACGTCATGGACTTCATCGACTGGGTGGCCAAACGCTGCGGCGGCCAGATCGAGAACGACGGCGGCATGAGCCACGAGGCCGAAAAGAAGAGCGTGATCGAGATCGCGCAGCTGATCTCGTTGATCACCAGCCTGGCCGAGCGTGAAAGCGACCAGAAGATGGTGACCTTGTCGACCCTGCACGCCTCCAAGGGCCTGGAGTGGCCGCACGTGGTGCTGGCCGGCGTCAACGAAGGCTCCCTGCCCTTCTCGCGTGAAGAGGGCGAAATCACGCCCATGCAGGTAGAAGAAGAACGCCGCCTGATGTACGTGGGCATCACCCGCGCCCGGCTGACGCTGGGTGTGAGCGTGCTCAAGCGCCGCAAGAAGGGCCGCGAATACATCCAGGCCACGCCCAGCCGCTTTATTGCGGAGATGAAACTGAGCGAAGGCGCGGGCCCGAAGGAAGATCCGCGTGAAAAGCTCAAGCGCCTGCGCGAAGAAATGGCCGCGAAGGCGGCGGCCTCCAAGGCAGCATCCAGGGCGCAAAACTAGATAGTGAGCACTCACTCTCCTCACGTTTTCCGTGGTGAAGACAAAAAAAACCCGAGACGGTGATCTCGGGTTTTAAATATTCCACCAAAAGGAGGAGTGGAGGAGACAAACGAAACAAGCACGTGTAAGACGTCTCAAACTTCGAAAAGTTCCACACGGCTGAAACAAATTGTATCCACTGTGATGTTTTTACGCAAGGGTTCGCCCGAGGCACAATGCGAGCCCAATTACGGGCTCATTGCGCCTGCATCCATTTCTGGCGCGCAAGGACACATCACATGGAATGCACGATCAACTGGCAACCCACTTCCGGCATGGCTTTCATGGCCGAAACCGGCAGCGGTCACATCATCAACATGGACGGCGCCCCTGAAGGTGGCGGCCGCAATCTGGCCCCCCGGCCCATGGAAACCGTGCTGGCCGGTACCGGTGGCTGCACGGCCTACGACGTGGTCCTGATCCTCAAGCGCGGCCGCCATGACATCCGCGGCTGCCAGGTCAAACTGACAGCCGACCGCGCCGATACCGATCCCAAGGTGTTCACCAAGATCAACATGCACTTCGTCGTGACGGGCGTGAACCTGACGGATTCGGCCGTGGCGCGCGCCATCCAGATGTCGCACGAGAAGTACTGCTCGGCCTCGATCATGATCGGCAAGACCGCCGAGATCACGACCAGCTTCGAGATCGTCGCGCCCTGATTCGGGCACGGGCCCGATCAGATGCGGTAGGCCGCCGTGGTCATGACCTTGGCGGCCAGGCGCATCAAACCTCGAACGGGGGCAGGCAACTCGACGCCACCGGCCTGCAGCGCCGCGTTGGCGTGCGCCACTTCGTCATCGCGCATCTGGGCCACGATGGCCTTGGAGGCCTGATCCCCTGCGGGCAGGCGGTCCATGTGACTGTTGAGGTGATGCTCGACCTGGCGTTCGGTCTCCACGACGAAGCCCAGGCTGACCTTGTCGCCCGCCTTGGCTGCCAGCAAGCCGATGCCGAAGGCACCCGCGTACCACAGCGGGTTGAGCAGGCTGGTGCGGCTGCCAAGCTCCTTGAGGCGTTGCTCGGTCCAGGCCAGGTGATCAGTTTCTTCGCGCGCGGCGGCATCGAACTGCGCCTTGAGCGCCGGGTTGTCCGTGCCCCAGGCTTGCGAGGCGTACAGGGCCTGCGCGCAGACCTCACCCACGTGGTTGACGCGCATCAGCGCAGCCGACAGACGCTTTTCTTCCGCGCTCAACTCGGGGCCTTCCACCGCTGCTTGCGGGCAAGGCCTGGCCGCAGCGTGATCGGCAAAGACCGTGCGCAGAGCCGTGTCCAGCGAGATGAGCAGGCGGTCCATGCCGTCGTGGCGGATGGCCGACGAAGAGGTGCGGGAAGAAGCGTTCATAAGCGAATAGTAGTGCGGCAAGGCATCCGCCCGCTTGCGCAGGCTCAACGCTGCATCAGCCCTCGGCTCTTGGCTATCGACATCAGCATGCCCAGGCCCAGGCCCAGGGAGACCATGGCCGTGCCACCGTAGCTGATGAAGGGCAAGGGCACGCCCACCACGGGCAGGATGCCGCTGACCATGCCCATGTTGACGAAGGCATAGGTGAAAAAGCTCAATGAAATGGCGCCGGCCAGCAAGCGCGAAAACAGCGTGGGCGCTTGCGCCGCGATGAACAGCCCCCGGAAGATCAGCGCCAGGAAGCCAACCATCAAGGCGATACCGCCTGCCAGGCCGTGTTCCTCTGCGTAGGCCGCGAAAACGAAGTCAGTGGTGCGCTCGGGGATGAACTCAAGGTGGGTCTGCGTGCCCTGCATGAAGCCCTTGCCCATCACCCCACCCGAGCCGATGGCGATCATGCCCTGGATGATGTGAAAGCCCTTGCCCAATGGGTCGGTGGTCGGATCGAGCAGCGTGCAGACGCGGTTCTTCTGGTAATCATGCAGGCCTACCCACTTCACACCGGGTTGGCACAGTTGTGTCTGATAGGACACGATCAACGTGATACCCACCGCACCGGCCACCAGCACCGGCACGATCAAGCGCCAGTTCAAACCGGCAAAGAA
>NZ_SCTN01000045.1 GCF_004297345.1 Aquabacterium sp.
CGCAATGGGAACACATGGTCGCGGTGACGGCGCGGGGCTGTGAGGTGTTGACGGCGTGATCAGCGGCCCTCGTTGCCCCGTTCACGCACCAACAGATCGCCCGTGATGTCCGCCACACGGGCCGCACTGGTCAGCGTCATGGCCACGCGCATTTCTTTCTCCAGCAGCTCCAGCAGGTGCGACACGCCGGCCTCACCGGCTGCCGCCAGGGCGTAGATATAGGCCCGCCCAATCATGGCTGCGTCAGCGCCCAACGCAATGGCGCGCACCACATCCAGGCCATTGCGGATGCCCGAATCGACCAGGATCTTGATCTGCCCCTTCACGGCATCGGCAATAGGCGGCAGCGCTCGGGCTGATGACAGCACGCCATCGAGCTGCCGACCACCATGGTTGGACACCACGATGCCATCGGCACCAAAGCGCACGGCGTCCTTCGCGTCTTCCGGATCCAGGATGCCCTTGATGACCATGGGCCCCTTCCAGAAGGCCCGAATCCACTCCAGGTCCTTCCACGAAATGGACGGATCAAAGTTGGCCCCGAGGTAGCCCATGTAGTCGGCCAGGCCCGTGGGTTTGCCCATGTAAGCGGAGATGTTGCCCAGGTCGTGCGGGCGGCCCCTCAGGCCCACATCCCAGGCCCAGCGTGGGTGCGTCACGGCCTGCGCATAGCGGCGCAGTTCGGCATAAGGGCCACTCATGCCCGAGTGCGCATCGCGGTAGCGTGCGCCCGGCACCGGCATGTCCACCGTAAAGACCAATGTCGTGCAACCAGCGGCCTGCGCGCGCTCCAGCGCGTTCTGCATGAAGCCACGGTCCTTGAGCACATACAGCTGGAACCACATCGGGCGGTTCAGCTTGGGTGCCACTTCCTCGATGGGGCAGACCGACACGCTCGACATCGTGAAGGGCACGCCCCGCGCATCGGCTGCACGCGCGGCCTGTACCTCGCCACGTCGGGCATACATGCCGGTGAGCCCCACAGGCGACAAGGCCACAGGCAGGGCCAGCTTCTCGCCGAACAACTCGATGCTGGTGTCGAGCTGGCTCATGTCCTTGAGCACGCGCTGGCGCAAAGCCACCGCGGCCAGATCCTCGACATTGCGGCGCAGGGTCTGCTCGGCATACGCACCGCCATCGATGTAATGAAAGAGGAATGGTGGCAGACGCCTGCGCGCGGCTTCCCGGTAATCAGCAGAGGAGGAAATGATCATGATGGTCTCGTCACGTCTGCACCCATGGCGCAGGCACGATAGCACTGATCCCCAGGCGTTTGGGGGGCAGGGCAACGATCACAACACCACGGAGTTGATCACGGAGCAGTGACTCAGCTACTTGATTCAAACACTCGGCGCCAGTCGCTCCACCAGGAAATCCACCATCACCCTGAGCTTGAGCGGCATCACCCGCTGCGGTTGCCACAAAGCCCACGCCGTTGATCCGAACGCCGGTTGCGGCATCCATTGGGGCAACGCCACCCGCAATCGTCCTGATGCCAGGTCGTCTTCAACGGCAAAGCGGGGTAGCAAGCCCAGGCCCATGTCGGCCAGCAAGAGATCCCTCACCACGTCGCTACTGTTGACGATCACCGGCCCCGAGACAGGGACGGCAGCGGTCTGCCGCTGCGGCCCATCAAAGCGCCACACAAGAGGCTGGCCCGGTTGGCTGACACCAAAGGGCAAGCAGGGCAGCGTCTTCAATTGATCAGGATGCACGAGCTTCTTGCCCCGCAGGAATCGGGGTGAGGCACACAGCACAAAATCAAAATGATGCACAGGGCGCCCGGCCAATTGGCCTGGAGGCTCATCTGTCAGCCTGATGGCCAGATCCAGGCCTTCCTCCCACAGGTCCACATAGCGGTTGACCAGCAGCAGGTCCACTTGCACATCCGGATAGCGCTGATGGAAAGCGGGCAGCAAGGGACCCAGCACATGCTTGCCATACGTGACGGAGGCCGTCATCTTCAAACGCCCGGCAGGCCGCCCGGCGAGTGATGACAAGGAGGCCGAAGCATCCTCCACCAGGCGGGCCATGCTCGCCGCATGCTCATACAGCACCTGCCCCGCCTCGGTCACGGTCATGCGCCGAGTGGTGCGATGCAAGAGCGTGGCGCCCATGCTGCGCTCCAGCCGCTGGATCTGCTTGGTCACGGCCGGCTTGCCCAGGCCCAACGCGGCAGCAGCAGCGGTGAAGCCGCCCAGATCCACCACCTTCACGAACACAAGCAGATCCGCCATGCCTTGGCTTTGAGTGAGGTATGCGGCGTCCATTGTTTCCTCCATGGAAACGATATTGTGCATCTGGCAGATATTGTTATCTGCTCGCTTCGCAGACACGATGGATGCATCACCTGACCGGAGACTCACATGCCCCTTCTGACACTCGACATCACCAGTGCCCCTCTCTCTGCAACGCAACGCCTGCACGTCCAGCAAGGCCTCACCGGGCTGATGGCCTCGGTACTTGGCAAGGTCGCCGCGTTGACCGTGGTGCAGATTCGCGAACAAGCTGATCGCCACGCGTGGTCAGTGAATGGTCAGCCCTTGTCTGACACCGATTGGTGTGCCAGCCTGCATGTGGCGATCACAGAAGGCAGCAACAGCCTGCCTGAACAAAGCACCTTCCTGGCCGCTGCGCACGCCTTGCTGCAAGAGACCATGGGCCAGGCCCCTGCAGCACCGCTGTACATCGTGATGCAGAACGTACCAGGCGCGCATTGGGGCTATGGTGGCCACACTCAGGCCAGCCGGCGGCCCGCACCCGCATTGGCTGACAGGCCCCTCACCATCCAGCAGCTATCAGGCAAGCCTGCTTTGAGCACCCTGCCAACGCATGGCACTGCGCTCTTGCTGCTGGACTTTCAGCACGAGTACACATGCCAAGGAAAGCTGCCTCTGGATGGCTTCGGAGCTGCCGCGCACGAAGCCAATCTACTGGTTCTGGCTGCCGACGCTGCGGGTGTCCCTGTGATCCACGTGCATCACGTAGCGGCCCAAAACAAGGCGGCGTTGTTTGACAAGGATGGTGAAGGCATCCAGCCCACCACATTGCCCACATTGGGCCTACATCACATCAAGGTGATCAAGCAGTGGCCATCGGCCTTTCATGACACGGCGCTGTTGCAGGAACTGAAGCAACGCGATATCCACACGCTGGTGATCGCCGGTTGCATGACGCACAACTGTGTGGACAGCACCGCTCGCCATGCACTGCATCTCGGGTTTCAACTGGTGATTGCGGGCGACGCCTGTGCGACACGAGCCTTGCCCGCAAGCGATGGCACGGCCATCTCTGCTGACATCGTTCAACGGGCCACCTTGGCTGGCCTGGCCGACCGGCATGCCACGATTTGGCCAAGCAGTGAAGTCGTGTCAAAGTGGCACCTGTCTGGCCATGGCAGTACAGATGGTTCGGCCAATCAATAGGCAAACAAAATCATGGGATACACACAAGACATCGTGGTGCGCCAGGCCCGCCCTGACGACGCACACGCACTGGCCCACTTGCATGCGAAAAGTTGGCGCCAGACCTACCGTGGCCAATTGACAGACGCCTTTCTGGATGGCCCCATCCTGGAAGACCGCCTTGATCTGTGGTGCACGCGATTGGCGAATCCCTCATCTCGGCAAGGCATATGGGTTGCCACACGTGCAGGTGCCGTTGTGGGATTGGCCTGCGCATACGCGCAGCACGACGAGCAATGGGGCACGCTGCTGGAGAACCTGCACGTCGCGCATGAACACAAACGTCAGGGCATTGGTCAAAGGTTGTTTGAAACCGTTCGGCAATGGGCCACACACAGCGCACAGGCTGAATGGCTGCACCTGTGGGTGCTGGCTGGCAACCACACGGCGCAGCGCTTCTATCAAGGGCTGAATGCCCTGCACAAGGAGTCAGGCACCTGGCATGCACCGGATGGCTCAAGCCTGGCTCAGCTTCGATACGTGTGGCCACTGAAACCCCTCCAGCAGGTCAGTCAATGTGACCGTGCTAGAACCCCGAATGCCATCACACACGGGGCGACGCCATGAACATGTCCATCTTGTCCAGCAGGGCTCAGACACTGAATGCCAAAGTAGGTGCCGTGACCTTGACGCTCGGCGCCTTCATGACGCTGGCACTGACGCACACCACCATTGCGTTGGCACCGCTGCGCATTCTGGCCCTGGCCATCGCCAGCTTTGCTGCCTGGGCCTTCTCCGATGAAATGGGCATCCGCAAACCGCTGAACCGAGCAGGTCTGGTTTGCTTCTTCATTGCTGCCGCCGCCAAGATCCAGGTGGCGCTCGGCGTGGAGGAACATCTGATGGGGCGCTATCTGCTGTTGTACGCAGCGTTCCTGATGTTGGCCATCCTGTTCTGGTCGGTCGCCTTTCTGCATCGGCAAAGCAGCTTGAAACGCGCGGGGGCTGTCGGCGTACTGGCTGCGCTGGGCCCCATTGTGGCCATTGTGGTGGGCCACATCATCGTGGGCGCTGGGGCGGCATTGGGTGTGGGGTCTTTGCTGGCAGCCACGCAAGGAGGCGCGCTCACAGACATGGGTTTCGTGACGCTGGTCGAACGCATCTTTGGCCTTTGGGCTTATGTAGCGGCCTGGATGCTGTGGCGAGGACACATCGGCGCAGCCTGGTGATAGTCATCCGCAAGAAAGTACGCTTTGGCGCACAGTCTATAAAGAGACTTTGATCCAACCTCATCACGCGCCATGACACACGCCCATTCAACTCGCTTACAGACGTGGCTTCGTACTCTTTGCTTGAGCGGCCTGTGCTTGTCTGCCATCCAGCCTGTACATGTGGCCTGGGCTCAGTCTGAGCAGGGTTCGGGATCTCGCTGGCAGCGCTTCAAACAGATGCGTGAGACGCAGCGCGAGAACAAGGGTGCGGTGGTCAGCGAAGCATCTCTGGGCGCGGTTCAGGATCATTTACGTGAAGACCGCTTCGCGGGCAGAGACATGCTGGTCTATGTGCCGGCCCATTTGCCTGCGGCCGGGCAGCGCGCATTGCTCGTGGTGTTGCATGGTGGCGGCGGCAATGCGCGCTTCATGCAAGAGCACCTCAAGATCGACGGCGTGGCCGAGCAGAACGGCTTTGTGGTGGCCTATCTCAACGGATCCGCAGCAGCCCGCCTGGGTGGTGACAGCCTCAAGGCCTGGAACGCAGGCAAAGGCTGTTGTGGCAAGCCCTATACCGACAAGGTCGATGACATCGGCTACATCACCGGGGCGGTTCGCTACCTGCAGCAACAGTACGGCGCCACGACCGAGCGCACCTATGGGGCAGGGCATTCCAACGGGGCCATGATGATGCAGACCATGGCCTGCCTTACGCCAGTGTTCAAGCACGTGGTCACCTTGGCGGGCACCTTGATGGCCGACACCCGCACTTGCCCTGAGGCAAGACAACATGTGATCGACAACTACCATGGCGAGCGCGATCAGAACGTTCCGATTGCGGGCGGCGTTGGTACCAAGGGGGT
>NZ_SCTN01000359.1 GCF_004297345.1 Aquabacterium sp.
CGGCTGCTCGCGACTTTGCATGCCCCCACCTGAATGGGTTAACGTCTGGTGTCACTGATTGATACGTCGGTCATGACGGATTGATCAGTTGCTCTCTGGGTGCACGCTGTTTCCACCATGCGGCAAGATGCTCGGTGGTGCGGCTGGCCGTGAGGCCATCCCAGAACTTGGGCAATCGGCCTTTCTTTCCGCCACCTCTGAGAATTTCGGCCACCGCGCGGTGTATCAGGCTGCTGTTGCACCCTACGGCGATGTTCGTGCCTTGCTCTACCGTAATGCGTCGCTCGGTGTAGTTGTGCAAGGTCAGGCAGGGTACGCCCAGGATGGTGGATTCTTCCTGTACGGTCGACGAGTCGGTCAACACGCAGGCTGCGGTGCCAATCAGCCCAATCATTTTGTAATACGGGATCACGGGCAGTACGGCCAGTTGAGCGCCATCCACACCCGCCAGCAGGTGATGCTGATTGATCAGCCGTCGGGTGGTTTCGTTCGCTACCCAGATCAAGGGGAGATCACGGCTGATGGATTTCAATATGGCTGTCAACTCGGCCAGAGGCTGCAGCTCGGTGCCGATGCCTCCGCCATGCAGGTGCACAACGCCGTAGCCTTGCTTGTTCTTCAAGAGTTCGGGTGACTGATCAAACTGCCGCAGGGTGTATTTCGGAGGGGACGCCTGCGGCAACATGGCCCGGATGGTGTCCATGACCAGATTGCCAACGAACTGCACGCGATCTGCAGAAATGCCTTCGCGTGTGAGGTTGTCGTGCGCGACCCATTCAGATGTCAGTAGCAGATCTGCCATGTGATCACACATCATGGCGTTGATTTCTTGCGCACGCGTGCGATCGAAACTGCGCAGGCCAGCTTCCATGTGGATGATGGGTACGCCCTGGCGATGGGCGGCCAGGCTGGCCATCAAGGCTGCGTCATCGCCGCCCTGGACGATGAGGGCCGCCGGGTTGTATTCATGCAGCAGGTGATCGAGCTGGCGCAAGCCATCTGCCATCTGGCCAACAGGCGTGGCGGGTGGCACTCGCAGCACGAAGTCAGGTTCGCGCAAACCAAGGTGCTCGCTCCAGTCGCCGTTGAGTTCAAATTGCCCGGGGGCATTGATCGTCAGCAGTTTCAAGGCCGGCAGATCGGTGCGGGTGGCAAACGCCTTTTGCAGCGCGGCAGCCCGAATGCAGCCCGTACGCGAGCCCGCTACC
The DNA here is from genome assembly GCF_004297345.1 of Aquabacterium sp. Taxonomy (GTDB): domain Bacteria; phylum Pseudomonadota; class Gammaproteobacteria; order Burkholderiales; family Burkholderiaceae_C; genus Aquabacterium. The sequence continues at coordinate 1,209 of NZ_SCTN01000359.1, forward strand.
ATCAGGAAGGCGTGGGTGCGTGGGCCGCGTACGCTGTCCGGATTGAGCAGTTCGTTGCTGAACTTGGGTGTTTCGAGTGGGGCCTCCACGCTGTCGGTCAGCGTGGGCATCACCAGCGGCCGTTGTGGCTCAGGCAGGTTGGCCGCTGCTGGGGCGATGTTGTGGCTGTCCACGCGCGTGAGCGTGGGTTCCCCGATTTCGGCGCGAATCTCCATGGCAATGCGCGCCACGTCCGTGGACGTGATGCTGCGGCCTTCGGCCAGGAACGTGGCCAGAAGCAGTCGATTGCACAGCAGGTTGATCCGACGCGGGATGCCTGATGTCCACTGGAAGATTTCGTCGAAGGCGTCTTCGTCAAAGTGCGGGTTGTCGTTCCAGCCCACCTTCTTGAGGCGGTGCTCGATGTAGCGTCGCGTCTCTTCCCGGTCCATGGGGCCGAGGTGATACGAGGCTATCACGCGCTGACGAAGTTGCTCCAGGCTGCGAGACAGCAGCATGTCGCGCAATTCGGGTTGGCCGATCAGGAAGCTTTGCAGCAAGGCCTGGTTGCCGAACTGGAAGTTCGACAGCATGCGCAATTCTTCAATGGCATCGCGGCTGAGGTTTTGCGCCTCGTCGACGATCAGCACCGCGCGCTTGTTCTGCGTGGCCAGCAAGGTCAGATAGGCTTCCAGCGTGGCGATCAACTCCGCCTTGCTCTGCCCTTTGGGCGGGATGCCGAATGCCGTGATGGTCGAGCGCAGCAGGTCGCCGGCTTCCAGTTGGGTGCTGACCAACTGGGCCGCCACTACCTTCTCGTTGTCGATGTCGCTCAGCAGGGTGCGCACGAGCGTGGTCTTGCCCGCGCCGATGTCGCCCGTCACGACGATGAAGCCCTCGGCCTGATACAGGCCAAATTTCAGGTAGGACAGGGCGCTGCTGTGCCCCCGGCTGTCAAAGTAGAAGCTGGGGTCTGGATTGAGCAGGAAAGGGGCCCCGGTCAGGCCGAAATACGACTCGTACATCCTGTGTTCATTCTTTAGAAGCGATAGCCCAATCCCACAAACATCGACGATTCATCGTTGGTGCTGGTAGACGGGGTGTGCGAGATCTGATGCTTGAAACCCATGGAGGCCGTGGCGTCTGACGTCAGGGCTGTATTGAGTGTGGCCCGCCATGAAAAATCGCGTGACAGGATGGGGGCCTGTCCGTCGGGCGTATTGAGCGCGCGCGACCAGCGTAGTCCGCCCGAGAGGGTGCTCAGCGGTGTCAGACGGTGGTTGAGTTGGGTGTCGAAAAAGTACTCCTTGGTGCGCGGTGGCGGCAACAGGGAGACACTGGAGTCGACCAGCAAGGGGTGTGAGCGGTTCAGGCCCGCGGCCAGTGTCAGTACATCCCGGCGGCCCATGATGGCCAGCCGGCCCGTGGTCGTCTCGCGCAGCACGGCGCCCAGGTCGTAGGCGTCTCTGGTCGCGCCAACGGTCGTAGGCAAGTTGCGCGACGCAATGAGGTCATTGACGGCGTTCTTGCGATCGATGGGATTGGTGATCCGCGTGGTCAGCATGGCGTCGTACAGGCTTTGCAGCGACGAGCCGGCTTGCCACGTGCCCAGGGACGACGTGTAGGTTTCCGGCTGACGGCTGCTATTGAAGCCCAGCGCCAACCAGGGCGAACGATGGGTGGCGTCCACTTGCCAGGCTTTGCCAAAGAAGCGATCTTCGAGGCGCGTTTTCAGCGAAGTCCGTTCACTGGGTTGCCACTGAAAGCGCACGCCACGAACGGTGTCGTCCAGTTGGCGGGTGAGGACTTGCGTGCTTTCTCGGCCAGCAATCAGGCCGACTTCAAGCTCTGGCAGCAGGGCGTACAACACCGATGCCTTGCCGGTTCTTTGCGTCAGGCTGGGGTCGGATTGGCCGGACACATGCGTGGTTTGATAGTCGGCATCCAGCTCGTAGCCGATGCGTGTTGGTTTGCGCGTCAGGAGCAGGCGATGGTCGTCGGCGTAGGAGTTCGGGCGCGCAGCCAAAGCCGTGCTGTTTTGCGAGGATTTCAGCCAGTTTCGGCCAAGACGCGCTTCGATGTGCGTATCGCCGTCGAGCGAGCGGCTGATATAGGGACTCAGGCCGTAGCGCGTGTTGGTGTAAGTGTTGGCCGTGCTGGGTGTGGTGGACGACGTGGTGGCGTTGAAGTTCGCCTGCACTTGTTCGGATGCCACATTGGCGTCCAGCCCGATACCCCGCTGTGCGATGTCTGTATGCAGATTCAGGGCACCAGAGGGCAATATGCGGTCGGGCTGCGTGTTGCGTTCATAGTTGACTGCGCTCAGGCGGTACTGCCCCTCGATGTTCGAGTTGGCGCCTTTGGCCTTGACGTTCACGCCGGCTGTGGCCGTGGTGATCACATCACTTTGGCGCGGGCCATTGCTTGCAATATTGGCGTTGTCGGTGGCCAGTACTTGCAGGTCCAGTGTCGGCTGGATTTTGGTGGTTTGTGTCTGTGCTTGTGCAGACAAAGCGCTCCCACCCGCCAGCAGCAGGCAGCCCAGGCGGACAGTGGTCTTACGGTGCGTAGTAGCCATAAGCACTGGCGCCTTTCGGGCCTCGGTATTTG
>NZ_SCTN01000564.1 GCF_004297345.1 Aquabacterium sp.
GAGTTAAAAGTTCACTGTTATGCTAGTTAATATAAACAGTCCCCAACCGCTGACCCTCATTCGCCCACGAGCTTTGCGCATTGAGAGGGCGGGCATATCCACTTGTAACCTCTGGCGCTCTAAAAATCTTTTCACTCTCGCTCAAGCTTTTGCACATGCGAGTGACGAGTGTATGGAGATGCACTCTGCTTTCTTTTGGGTATAGATGATCACATAAGATCATCTAATCTACTTCCTCAACATTCCATGTGAGTGTTACATTATAGATTTTGAGCATCGTAGATGCAAGTGTAAAATTGACGAACCTGCAAAGGGCGCTGTGCACACAGCATGCTGAAATCCAATAAGAACTCGACATGTTTTTTGCACACATCGATGTGCAAAATTGTGCATTTTGAAAAAGAGCTCAAAAACGTGTCGGTTTTACGAATAAGAATCGAGGTCTAGGGCGGGTTTGTGGCAAAAACCTGACCTGCCGACAGCCAAAATACCTCAAAATCGATCTCATTCGTCACAAAAAGTTGTCAAAAATGTTCCCGGTCACCTTTTCTATTAGTGTGCTACCCCCCCAAGGGGTTTTGGGGGGGGGGGGTATTTTTAGCTGGGAGGTATTGTTTAGATAAGCAAAATAGGCTATTTTGAGGCTTTTGAAGGCCTTTTAAGGCCTTTTGAAGGCTTTTAGCTGTATTCTACGGCTATTTGAGGGTAGGGAGGTAGCTTAGTGCGTAGTTTAGCAAGTAGCTGCGCTTCTTGCTAGACAAGCATCAACCTTCATGCAGCATGACGATGCTGCGTATTGAATGTTCGAATTCCTATGCGAAGCAGATGCAATGTTGCATCGTGTGCAGCTCGACGTCGTTGCAAGCTACCGATTGTAGCCGACGGAGAGTGAACAACAAATCGTAAACTTTCCACGGAGCGTGGTGAGTAAACGAATCCAGTGCTTGACGTCGGATGAAGTTTAAAAAAATATTACGAAACCCTCCGACGAAGTGAATCGTGCTTAATCGATTCACAAGTTAATACCTCGATGATGAGAAACATGACGAGCCCGGGGAAGTTGTGGACACGGCGAGAGAATGCGGTTGTGTTTCGAATCGTCGAACTGATTGGAACATAGCAACAACTTTGATAAGAGTGCGCAACCACAGCACTTACTGATTTCCAATAGAAGGAAGAAGAATACTATCTCTTATGGGAGATAGTCTATTCCCAAAAGAAAGCAGGCTAAAGTCCCGCCTTTAGCCGTCACTCGCATGTGCAAAAGCTTGAGCGAGAGTGAAAAGATTTTTAGAGCGCCAGAGGTTACAAGTGGATATGCCCGCCCTCTCACTGCGCAAAGCTCGTGGGCGAATGAGGGTCAGCGGTTGGGGACTGTATACAAAACATAAAAAAAAAAAAAGAAAAGGTGTTCTTTGTATAATGAGCATGTTTCTGTTCTGTGTCTTGAGTATTCGTTATATGAATGTGTTCGGAGTTAAAAGTTCACTGTTATGCTAGTTAATATAAACAGTCCCCAACCGCTGACCCTCATTCGCCCACGAGCTTTGCGCATTGAGAGGGC